>JAOPZG010000081.1 GCA_025964215.1 Conexibacter sp. | reverse complement strand
GTGGGGTGGATGCGTCACCCGGCGCTTCGGTGTGTTGAGCGTCGCTTTGAAGCGTCGCTACGTCGCTCGAAGCGACGTTATTCGCCTCAGAGCGTGAGGCATCTTCCATGGTAAGGAAGAGGTCATCGGTTCGAATCCGATGGAGGGCTCTCGAGGAAGACCTCTTCACGCAAGTCTTTCTGCATTCTGGACGCTGATCATCGGCGGCGAGAACAGCGGGCATGGAAGCAAAATGGAAGCGGCGCGCTGTGCAAGTAGGAGCACGTCAGCGTCGGCACTACGTTGGCCCGGACGCGGGGAACGCAACCGGCTAGTCAGCGTTGGCCTGGGTCCTCCCGCTCGGGCTCTCGCCGGGTCGCACGTGGCCGACGATCACGTCCGCGAGGACGGATGTCGTGGCGGTGGTGTCGAGGACGAGGTCGGCGGAGCGCCGGAGCAGCGGCTCGATCTCCACGCGGTCGCTCAGGATCTGGCGGCGTTCGGTCTCCGTGCTCCCGTAAGAGTTGGTCGTCCGGGACCGCAGGCGCTCGATCAGCACGTCCTCCGGCACGGTGAGCAGGATCCGCGTGTCGAAGCGGATCTGCGCCTGCTCCTCAGAGCACCCGGCGAAGAACACGAGGCCATCGTCGTGGTGGCCCAGGAGCTCCTCGACGCGTTCGCGGCGCCAGCCCCAGCGGCCCGAGCCGCGATCCTCACTGAACCCGTCGTCGTCAGCATCGAAGGCCTTCAGGCCCCGGCGCCGCAACTCGGCTACCAAAGCTGACTTCCCGGTCCCCGACATTCCCGTGATCAGAACTCGCACCACGGTACGACTACCACCGCGACCGATCGCCGGAGCTCCCCGTAGCGTTCGGAGCCCTCCTCCCTCCTGATCGGACCACCGGCGCACGAGCGCCGCACGCTCGCGATTGGCGCTGGCGCGTCCCGGCGCCAGAGGGGAGCTCGCCCTCTGGCGGGCGGGACCGACCCCGTGCACGGTGGCACGCTCCGCGTGCGTGCGGTCGGGGATCGGCCCGCCGCCGTGGGGGCGCGTGAGGAGGCAGAGCCCGCGTTCGCCGCTGTCTACGCTGCGGCTTCAGCTCAGATCTCAGCCGCTCGCGCTCGGCTGCGAGCCGACCTCGTGACGCTCGAGCGAGAGCTCTACCGTCGCGCGATGCTCACCGAGGCGCTCAGCCCGTTGACCGTCGGCGAACTGCACATCGACCGGTCCGCACGCGTCGTGCGGCTCGCGGCTTCCGAGATCGCGCTCACCCCACGCGAGTACTCCATCCTGTGCGTGCTGGCCTCCGATCCCGAGCGACTGTTCACCAAACAGGAGCTGTACGTCGCTGTGTGGCAGTGCCGCTTCATTACGTCGACCTCGCGTGTGACCGCGGTTCGAACGGCGTTGACGTTCCCGATTCCGAGCGTGGTGGTTTTGCGTTCCGGGCTCGTGGTCGCCATCCCAGCGCCGCGTCACCGGTCGTCTCGTGGCGGTTCCAGCTGGGGTCGTCGCTCCGCGCTCCGCGTACCCGCGGCAGCGCCCACGTGCCCGGCTCGCCTGAGCGCGCATCCGCGGCGGCGAGCGCGGGGATGGCTGGACCATGACCGAGATCACCGCTCACCACGGCATCTTCGAGGACACCAAGTTGCATGTCGAGGACAGCGGCGGCGCGGGCCGGCCCGTCGTCCTGATCCACGGCTGGCCGCTGTCGAACGCCTCGTGGAAGGACCAGGTGCCGGCCTTGCAGGAGGCCGGCCACCGGGTCATCACCTACGACCGGCGCGGCTTCGGCCGGAGCGACAAGCCCAAGACGCCGACGAGCTACACCTACAACACGCTCACCGAGGATCTCCACACGCTGCTGGAGGAGCTCGACCTGCGGGACGTGACGCTGGTGGGGTTCTCGATGGGCGGCGGCGAGGTGGCGCGCTACTTCTCCGCGTACGGCTCCGAGCGGATCCACAGCGTGGTGTTCGCCTCGGCCGTCCCGCCGTACATGCTCCACACGCCGGGCAACGAGGAGGGTCCGCTGCCGGCGAGCGAGGCCGCGAAGATGTCGGCGTCGCTGACGGCGAACGAGGAGCGGTTCTACGACGGGTTCGTCACCGACTTCTTCTCGGTCGACGGCGAGCTGAAGGTGACGGAGGCTCAGCGCCAGGAGGCGCTGGCGCTGACCGAGCAGGCCAGCAAGGTCGCCGCGCTGGCGTGCATGACCGCGTTCGGCAACACCGACTTCCGCGACGACCTGCCCAAGGTCGACGTGCCGACGCTGGTCATCCATGGCGACGGCGACGGCACCGTCCCGTTCGAGGGCTCGGGCAAGCGGACCCACGAGGCGATCGCGGGCAGCGAGCTGCACGTCGTCGCCGGCGGGCCGCACGGCATCAACGTCAGCCACGCGGACGAGTTCAACCGCGTGCTGCTGCAGTTCCTGGGGCGGTAGCGGAACATGAAGGCCTTGGTCTACGACGGCGCGGGCGACGTGAGCGTCTCCGAGGAACGTGAAGGCCTGCAACCCGTCGTCAAGCCCGCCGCCTGATGGCGCGGTTGCTCGACGCGGCGCTCTTGGGCGCGGTCGCGGGGTCGCGGACGTTCACCGCGCCGGCCGCGCTCGCCGCCCGTGGCCGGCTGGGCGGTCCGGCCGGCAGCAAGATCATCATGATGGCTGCGGCGGGCGGTCCGGGCGCGGCGGCGGGTGCGCTCGGCGCCGGCCTGGCGACCGTCGGCGCGTACC
>JAOPZG010000080.1 GCA_025964215.1 Conexibacter sp. | reverse complement strand
CCGCGGCCGGCCTGGCCGCGGCGGAGTCGATGCGGCTGGCCGAGCAGATCGCGGCGACCCCCGCGCGCTTCGGCCCCGCGGTGCTGCTCGTCGAGCACGACATGGAGCTCGTCCAGGCGGCGTGCATGGAGATGACCGTGCTCGACTTCGGCGAGGTCATCGCCGCGGGCGAGCCGCGCGAGGTGCTCGCCGACACCAAGGTGGCCAAGGCGTACCTCGGCCAGGAGGTGATGGCATGAGCACGGGCCTGGAGATCGGCGACCTGACGGTTCCCCGTGCGGGCTTCCCGATCGTGCGCGGCGTCTCGCTGCACATCCCCGCCGGCGAGGTGACCGTCCTGCTCGGCGCCAACGGCGCCGGCAAGACGACGCTGCTGGAGGCGCTGTCGGGCCTGATCCCCGCGACGTCGGGGACCGTCGAGCTCGACGGCGTCGACATCGCCGGCTTCGGCCGCGTGCAGCGCGCGCTCAGCGGGCTCGGGCACGTCGAGCAGGGGCGCCACGTCTTCGGCGAGCTGACGGTCGCCGAGAACGTCGAGGTCGCGACCGGCGAGGCCGGCGCGATCGATCGCGCGCTCGCGATGTTCCCTGAGCTGGTGCCGCGGCGCGACGTCCTGGCGGGCTCGCTGTCGGGCGGAGAGCAGCAGATGGTCGTCATCGCCCGCGCGCTGGCCCGCAACCCGAAGGCGCTGCTGCTCGACGAGATGTCGCTCGGCCTCGCGCCGGTCATCGTGCAGCGGCTGCTGCCGATCGTCCGCACGCTCGCCGACGAGGGCGTGGCGGTGCTGCTCGTCGAGCAGTACGCCAACCTCGCGCTCGGGATCGGCAACTCGGCCTACGTGCTCAACCGCGGGGCGGTCGTCCTGCAGGGCACGGCGCGCGAGCTGGCCGAGAACCCCGACAGCGTGCGCGACGCCTACCTCGGCACCAGCGCCGTCACGACAGGAGGCTGAATGTCCGGTCCGGGCGGCGTCGGGATCTGGAGCATCGAGCTGCGGTTCCACCGCGAGCGCGGGGAGGTCGCCGAGGCGGCCGCCGAGCTCGAGGGGCTCGGGTACACCGCGCTCTTCATCCCGGGCGCGCGCGGGGGCAACCTGATGGGCTCGGCCGAGCGCCTGCTCGCGGCGACCACCGGCGTGCCGGTCGCGCTCGGCGTCGCGAACCTCTGGAAGCACGACGTGGCGGAGCTCGCGGCCGACCACGCGCGGCTGCGCGACGAGCACGGTCCGCGGCTGCTGACCGGGATCGGCGTGAGCCACGCCGCGGCGGTCGACGCCGAGGAGCCGGGCCGCTACCGCAAGCCGCTGGAGGTGGTGGGGAAGTACCTCGACGGGCTGGACGGCGCGCCCGCGCCGGTGCCGTCCGGCGAGCGCTTCCTCGGCGCCCTCGGGCCGCGCATGCTCGCGCTGTCGGCGGCGCGCACGCTGGGCGCCCATCCCTACTTCGTGTCGGTCGACCACACCTCGACCGCGCGCGAGATCCTCGGCCCGGACGCGTGGCTGGCTCCCGAGCAGGCCGTGGTCCTGGAGAGCGATCCGGCGGTGGCGCGGGGGATCGCCCGCGCGCACATGGAGCGCTACCTCGGCGCGCCGAACTACGTGAGCAACCTCGAGCGCTCAGGCTTCGGGGCCGATGAGCTGGCCGGCGGCGGCAGCGATCGGCTCGTCGACGCGCTGGTGGCGTGGGGCGACGAGCAGGCGATCCTGGACCGGGTCGCCGAGCATCGCGACCGCGGCGCCGACCACGTCTGCGTGCAGGTCCTGACGGCGGGCGACGGCCTTCCGCTGGCCGAGTGGCGCCGGCTCGCGGCGGCGCTGACGCCCGCCGGCTGAGCCGGCTCAGGCCGTCTTCTTGCCGGGGTTGAGGAGCCCCTTGGGGTCGATCGCGGCCTTGATCGCCTGGTGGAGGCGCACGGCGGGCGCGTCCCACTGACGCCCGAGCCAGCCGCGCTTGAGCCAGCCGACGCCGTGCTCGCCGCTGATCGTCCCGCCCAGCCCGATCGCGAGCGCGAACAGCTCGTGGACCGCGGCCTCGGCGCGGGGGAGGTCCTCGGGCGAGGCCAAGAGGAACGTCGCGTGCAGGTTGCCGTCGCCGGCGTGGCCCCACGAGCACGCCTCGAGCGCGTGGCGCGCGCCGATCGCGACGATCTCGTCGATCGCCTGCGCCATGCGGTCGAGCGGGACCGCGATGTCCTCCGAGAGCTTGCCGCCGCGCCGGGCGGTGACCGCGAGCGAGACGCCCTCGCGCCACCGCCACAGCGCCGTGGCGTCGGGGCGCAGGGCGGTCCGGCCCAGCGCCTCGGCGAGCGCGTCGGCGTCCTGCGCGCCGGTGTCGGACTCGGTGATGACCAGGAACCGCGCGTCGTCGGCAAGCCCGCCGGGGAACGTGGCGCCCGACGCGGCGATCGCCCCGGCGTCCAGGTACTCGAGGACGGCCGGCACGACGCCGCTGGCCAGCACGCTCTCGATCGCCGCGCAGCCGGCGGCCGTCGATCCGTAGGAGGCGGCGACGGGGATCCGCAGCGCCGGGGCGGGCATCAGCGCCAGCCATGCCGCCGTGACGATCCCAAGCGTGCCCTCGCTGCCGACCAGCAGCGACGCGAGGTCGTAGCCGGCGACGTCCTTGCGCACCGGGCCGCCCACCTGGACGAGCTCGCCCGGCGGGACGACGGCCTCGAGCCCCATCACCCACTTGCCCATCACGCCGTACTTGAACGTGTGCGGGCCGCCGGCGTTGGTCGCGATGTTCCCGCCGATCTGCGACTGCTCGGCCGCGCCGGGATCCACGGGGAAGTACAAGCCGTTCTCGCGCGCGAGCCGCGCGACCGTCGCGGTCCGCACACCGGCCTCGACCTCGATCCGCCACAGCAGGGGATCGAACGACCGCACGCGGGTCAGCCGCTCCAGCGAGAGCACGACCCCGCCGTCGATCGGCACGGCGCCGCCGGCGTAGCCCGTGCCGCCACCCCGCGGGACCACCGGGACGTCGCGCTCGTAGCACCACCGCATCACCGCGGCGACCTCGGCGGCGTCGGCGGGAAGGGCCACGGCGTCCGCGCGACCCCGCAGCCCCATCGACGCCGACGCGTCGGCGAGGTAGGCGGCATCGACCGGCGCACGGGCTTCGCACACCGCGCTCAGGCCGCTGAGGTCGTGGGAGATCACTGGTGCGCATCATAGATATGATGCGTAGAGATTGCGCGCGAGCGGCGCGGGTCGGGCGCGCTCAGGATCCGGCGCGGCGAAGGCGCAGGACCCGCGCACGGGTGCGCTGGGCGTACGCCGCGTCGATGACCGACACCCCGGCGTCGAGGCTGCTGGCGACGGTGACGAAGAGCTCGCGCTCGTCGTCGTCCAGGCAGCAGGCGATCGCGAACTCGCCGACGGCGATCCGCTCGACGACCCGCCCGTCACGGACGCGCACCACCTCCTCGCCGGTCGTCGTGGCGACCCAGACGGATCCGTCCCGGCAGGCCCAGATGCCGTCGGGGCGGTACTCGGCGCCCAGGTGCTCTCGGAGGTCGATGAAGCCCCGCCGCGCTCCCAGGCCCCCGTCCGCGCCGATGGGGAACGCCGTCAGCCGGCACGCGAACGTCTCGGCCACCACGAGCGTCCGCCCGTCGTCGACGACCGCGAGCCCGTTGGGGAACACCAGCTCGTCGGCCGCGACCGTCGCGCGGCCGTCGACGTCGACCTTCAGCAGCCGGCCGGGCGCGTCCGGCGACACCACCTCGTCGACGTAGACGGTCCCGTCCGCGAGTGCGATCAGGTCGCCGAGCCGGCCGCTCACGAGGTCTCCGAGATCGGCATACGGCTCCCACCGCGCGCCGTCGAAGCGGTCCAGCCGGGCGTCGTGCATGCGAGCGGCGACGAGGTCGCCGGAGGGCAGGAACGCCGTGCCGTTGACCGCGGAGCCGAGCGCATGCACGGCCGTCGTCTCGGCGCCGATGACGACCAGCTGCGATCGCTGCGTGTCGGACACCCACAGCTCGCCATCGCGCCAGCGCGGCGACTCGGCCCAGACGAGCTCGTCGGTCCTGAGCGCCCCGTGGTTCGTCCAGCGCGCGCCGGTCGGCTCCATGCAGGCGCAGCCTATGAGATCTCGAGCGGCCCATGGCGCGCAGGTACCCCGAGGTTCGACCAGACGTTTCGGCCAAAGCGGGGATCTCGCCGTTCTCGGTCGCGGGACCCGAACGACGGAAGGCCCCGCAGGGCAGGGCCTTCCAGGATGGGCGCGGCGGGTTTCGAACCTGCGACCTCTCGCGTGTGAAGCGAGCGCTCTCCCACTGAGCTACGCGCCCTCGTGGGCGGGCAGTTTAGCTGGAGGGGCTGGGTGGTGCGGGTCGTAGGCTGGAGGGCATGTCCAGCGAGTCGCAGCAGGGTCGGTTCGTCCGGCAGCAGAGCCGGTTCCGGGAGTGGGTCGGCGAGCGGCCGGAGGCCGGGCGGTACCACCTGTACGTCTCGCTCGCGTGTCCGTGGGCCTCGCGCGCGGTGATCGTGCGGCAGCTGAAGGGGCTCGAAGAGCTGCTGCCTATGACGATCGTGGACCCGATCCGCGACGACCGCGGGTGGCGGTTCCTGCCCGACGCGCCGGATCCGGTCAACGGCTTCACCTACCTCCAAGAGGCCTACGAGCTGACGGACCCGGACTTCGACGATCGCGTCACGGTGCCCGTCCTCTTCGACACCCAGACCAACACCATCGTCAACAACGAGTCCTCCGAGATCATCCGCATGCTCTACGGCTGGTCCGGCCAAGGCCCCGATCTCTACCCGCCGGACCTCCGCACCGCCATCGACGAGATCAACGAGCGCGTCTACGACACCGTCAACAACGGCGTCTACCGCGCCGGCTTCGCGACGTCCCAGGACGCCTACGAGGAGGCCTTCGACGAGCTCTTCGCCTCCCTCGACTGGCTCGACGACCGCCTCGCGACCCGCCGCTTCCTGCTCGGGGACGACATCACCGAAGCCGACTGGCGCCTGTTCGTCACGCTCGTCCGCTTCGACGCCGTCTACGCCGGCCACTTCAAGTGCAACCTGCGCCGGATCGCCGACTACGACCACCTCTCCGGCTACCTGCGTGACCTCTACCAGCAGCCGGGGATCGCCGACACGGTCGACTTCGACCACATCAAGCGCCATTACTACATGACGCATCCGTCGATCAACCCGACGCGGATCGTCCCGAAGGGCCCGGAGCTGGACCTCTGGGCCCCGCCCCGCCGTTCGGGTGGTCTGTGACGTGTTCGTCACAAGGTGACGCCCCCGTCATGAATACTGTCGGCATGTCCGCGACCTCCGCTTCGCCCGTGCCGACCGTCACCGCCCCCGGCGGCAACGTCTACATCGGTCCGTCGCTGTCCTCCTCGCTGTTCAAGTTCGCCGCGGCCCTCGCCGCCGCGCAGCGATAGACTCCCTCCCGGACCGTGCTAGGCGGGGAGGTAGCGGTGCCCTGTCGCTCGCAATCCGCTCTAGCGAGGCCGAATCCCCGATCGCGGGGTGCTGGCCAACGGGGTCTGCGCGCCGTGGTGGCGTTGACGGCCCGGGTCCCGCGCGGCGTCGGCTCGTGAACCAGGTCAGGTCCGGAAGGAAGCAGCCTTAAGCGATACCCGGCGGGCGCAGCGGGAGCTCCCGGTGCTCGAGCCACCCTCCGGCGTGGCGCCCGGGGACCACATCACAAGTTCGGGTGCACGGTCCACTACCTGCAAGACGAAAGGCCCCGCTGGAACCCGGCGGGGCCTTCGTCATCCCGCGGAGGGGGTCAGACCCCCTGCGGCACCGCGTGTGAGGGGGTCAGACCCCTTGAGTGGGGCGTGTGAGGGGGTCAGACCCCTTGAGCGGGGGCGGCTGAGATCGTGGGCTCGAGCGCCACTTCCGCCCGCGCCTTGCCCGGGATGAACAGCGCCAGCACCGCGCCCACGCCCAGGATCCCCGCGCCGATCGGCAGCGCCGCCGTCATCCCGTCCACGTACTGCTGCGGCGAGCCGTAGCCGCCCTTGGCGGTGAACACGGAGGCGAGGACCGCGACGCCGAGGACGCCGCCGAGCTCGCGGATCGCGTTGGTCGCGCCCGAGGCCTGGCCCGCCTCCTCCTCCTTGACCGACCCGAGCACCGCGTTGGCCGCCGGCGCGAAGACGAGCGCCATGCCGGTCCCGGCCAGGACGAACGGCGCGAGCAGCGCGCCGTACGCGACGTCCGGCGTGATGACCGCCGAGAGCCAGCCGATCGCGATCGCCTGCAACGCGAGCCCGGTCGCCATCAGCGGCCGCGCCCCGATCCGGTCGCTCAGGATCCCCGCGACCGGCGCGACGAACATCGGCATGATCGTCCACGGCAGCACCCGCAGCCCGGCCTGCAACGGCGAGAGCCCCTGCGTCGTCTGGAAGAACTGCGAGAGCAGGAAGATCGAGCCGAAGACGCCGAAGAACATCGCCATCGACGTCCCGTTGGTCGCGCTGAAGGCCCGCGAGCGGAAGAAGCGCAGCGGCAGCATCGGCGCCGGGGCGCGGTGCTCCCAGGCGACGAAGGCCACCAACAACGCGAGGCCCGCGGCGATCGAGCCGACGATCGTCGCCGACGTCCAGCCCAGCGCCTCGCCGCGCACGATCCCGTAGACGATGCCCAGCAGGCCGGCGCCGGCGAGCGCGATCCCCGGGAGGTCGAGCCGCCCGGCCGGGCCGCGCGACTCGCTCAGGAAGCGCGCGCTCAGCGGGATCAGGGCGAGGCCGATCGGCACGTTGAGCCAGAAGATCCAGTGCCATGAGATCCCGTCGACGACCGCGCCGCCGACGACCGGGCCGAGCGCGACGCCGAGCCCGGACACACCGCCCCAGACACCGATCGCCACCGCACGGCGCGCGGGCGGCACGGCCGCGGCGAGCAGGGTGAGCGACAACGGCATGATCGCGGCGGC
>JAOPZG010000072.1 GCA_025964215.1 Conexibacter sp. | reverse complement strand
GCCACCGCGACGGCGACCGCCGAGCCCGAGGCCGTCGACGGCGCCCCCGACACGCCCAAGTACTCCAAGTACTCCGCGCGCTTCCAGTTCCTGCTCGGCGCGCTGATCGCGATCGGCGCCGCGGCCGTGGTCCTGCTCGTCGCCGTCGCCGTCGGCGGCAAGGACGACAAGAACGCGATCGCGCTGCGCAGCGGCCCGGCGTGGTCGCAGTGGCACCCGGCCGGGCTGAAGGACGGCCCGACCGAGATCGCCGAGCACGTCGGCCACGAGTACCGCCTGCCCGACGGCAAGCAGCTCGTCGCCGTCACTGGCGGGCCGCTCGAGATCGCGGGGCTGCCGATCACGGTCGCGATCCGCAAGTCCGCCGCCCAGGGCGGCGACATCGACCTCGTCGACGACGGCGCCGGCGCGCTCTACCGCCTCTGCGGCCTGGGCCCGAAGTGCGCGATCGCCGAGGGCAATGCCTCGACCGAGCGCCACCTGCTGCTGCGCCGCGAGGCGCTGGAGCTCGCGCTCTACTCGTTCCGCTACCTCGGGGTCGCCGAGGTCGCGGTCTTCCTCCCGCCCAAGAAGGGCGCGTCGCCGACGCAGGCCGTCTTCTTCCGCCGCAACGAGACCGACCTCGCCACGGCCGTGGCGCGGCCGCTCGACGCGACGCTCGTCAGCAAGACGCCGTCGGTCACCGGCGTGGCGCGCTCGCCCGACGCCGCGCTGGTCAACACCATCACCACGACCAAGCTGTTCACCTTCAGCTTCACGCAGGCCAACCAGGACGCTCGCGCCTTCCTGGTGCTCGACCCGCTGCCGTGAGCGCGGAGCGCGACGCCCTGGCCGCGGCCAAGGCCGTGCTCGACCAGCTCGACTGGTACCCGCGGCCCGTGAGGCTGCGCCGCTCCGTGCGGATCCTCACCGTGCCGTGGCTCTTCCGGCTGCCGTGGCTCTCGCGCTTCGACGGCTACACGATGTGGGACCTGATCCTGCTGCGCGCGCCGCTCGCGCAGGCCTCCCCCGGCCTGATCTGCCACGAGCTCTGCCACGTCTGGCAGATGCAACACAAGCCGGTCGCGATGCCGCTGAGCTACCTGTACCGCGGCTACGCCTCCAACCCGTATGAGTTGGAGGCGCGCCGCGCGGCATCCTCGCCTGACGGCTCGGAAGCCGGGCGCGAGCTCGCCTAGCGGCTCGCTCGCACGGCCCCGGCGTCCTTCAGCGTCGTCCTAGCACGGCGGCTGCCACGTCGCCGTGACGCCCTGGGCCTGCCAGGCGCCGGCGACCGACGTGGCGCTCGCGCCGACGTCGCCCGCGGCCGCGACGAACGCCGCGCGGGCGTCGGCGAAGCCCGACTGCGGCGTCAGGTAGGTCGTCTGCGCGCGGTAGCGGACCTGGGCGGCCGCGCCGCGGCCGATCGTGTCGACGAGGTTGGCGTACACCTTGTTCGGGATGCCGCTGTTGGTGTGGACGCCGCCGTTGTCGGAGCTCGTGCAGACGTACTGCGACGCGGTCGCCGGCTGGTCGTAGGCGCCCGGGTCCTCCATGTCGCGGATCGCGCCGATCGAGAGGTCCTCCCCCATCGTGCTGTCCCCCGGGTCGAGGTCCCAGCCGGCCATGTCGGAGATCGACTCGTTGAGGGCGCCGGACTGGTCGGCGTACTCGAGGCCCGCGGTGCGCTCGGTCACGGCGTGCGTGAGCTCGTGCGCGGTGACGTCGTTGACCGGGAAGCCGTCGCCGTAGACCATCTGCGTGCCGTCCCAGAACGCGTTCTCGTAGTCGATCCCGTAGTGCACGGTGCTGACGAGCTCGCCGCCGGCGTCGTCGTAGCTGTCGCGGCCGAAGTTCGACTGGTATTAGTCGTAGGTCGCGCCGGTGTAGGTGTAGGCGTTGTCGGCGTCCGCGTCGCCCGTGGCCGCCTCGCCCTCGGCGCGGACCTGGAAGCCCGGCTCGATCTCGAGGCCCTGGGCGTCGTAGATCGTCCGGTTCCTCGCGGTCTCCACGCGATCCTGGCGGGCGATCGTCGCGCCCGTGGCCGCGTCGGTGACGACGAGCTGGCGCAGAGGCTGCGAGGTCGAGCGCACGTCGGTGACGTAGGCGAGCGTCGCCGGCGTGGAGCCGAACGGGACGCCGGCGTAGACCACCAGCGCGGGCTCCCGGTTGACGGCGGCGTCGGGGATGCCGTCGACCGCGAGCGCGCGGGCGGTGGCCGCGGAGATCGTCGCCGTGCCGGCGGTGGCGGGCGCGTCCTGCGCGGCCGACGAGGTGATCGAGGTCACGGTCGCCGCGCCCTTGGCGAGCCGCACGAGCACGCGGCCGTCGTAGACCGGCACGGCGCCGGCGAGCTGGTCGTAGGCCACGGTCGTCCCGTCGGCGTCGGCGCGCGTCGCCACCTGGTGGAGCTGCGACCCGCTGCGCAGGCCGAGCATCGCGGCGTAGCGGTCGACCGCGGCGCGGGCCACGGTCGTGGCGGATCCGGACGGGACGCCGAGCGTGCTCGCCGTGACGTCCCCCACCGCCGTCGAGACGGCGCCGTCGGAGCCGCGGACGAGCGTCTGCGCGCCGGCCGCGTCGGTGTCGAAGCGCGCCGTCGAGGTGGCCGCGCCGGCGGTGGCCGGGACGAGGAGCGCGCCGAGCGCGCAGCCGAGCCCGAGGGCTCGGAGGTTCCGTTCTCTCATGGTTCGCTTCCATTGCCTCACCGACGAGGCTCAACCTCCGGTTGTCCGACCGCGCGCTCGAAGCGCGGGCAGCGGAGCACCGGCATCCGCGGGTACTTCGGCCAGTCCGGGTCCTCCAGACCGAGGCGGCACATGGAGAACGTCGAGCCCCGGCCCGACGTGATGAGCTTCTGGTGGGCGCAGTGGGCGCACAGGCCGAATCGCGAAGCCTCCATTCGGCCGTGAGCATCGCACGCCCGTACCCTGTCCGACGCGTCGGCGCAAGTTCGTTTCCCGCGCAACTACACTGAACCTCGTTGGCGATCTTCCGCAGACTCCTCGGCTTCCTCGCGCCCTACCGACGTGGCGTGTGGATGTCGGCTGCCCTGGCCGCCGTCGCGATGGCGATGACGGTCGTCATCCCGTGGCTCACGGGCCGCGCGATCGACCAGATCCGCTCCGGCGACAGCTCGGACCTCGACCGCCTCGGGCTCTTCATCGTCGCCGCCGGCGTCGGGCGCCTCGTGCTGACGATCGCGCGGCGGCTGGTCGCCGGGCGCGTCTCGCTCGGCGTCGAGTACGACCTGCGCCAGCGGCTCTACACGCACCTGCTCTCGCTCGAGCTGGGGTTCTTCGACCGCCAGCAGACCGGCCAGCTGATGTCGCGCGCGACGGTCGACCTCCAGGCCGTCCGCTTCTTCCTCGGCTACGGCCTCGTGCTGATCGTGCAGTCCGCGCTGACGATCGTGCTCGCCGCCGTGGCGATGTTCCTCGTCGACCCGCTGCTGGCCGCGGTCTCGCTGCTGCCGGTCCCGTTCGTCGTGCTGATCGCCGCGCGCTACGGCCGCCGCGCCCGGCCCGCGCAACAGGCGGTCCAGCAGCGGATCGCCGAGCTGACCGCCGACGCGGAGGAGTCGATCGGCGGCGTGCGCGTCGTCAAGGCGTTCGCCCGCGAGGACCGCCAGCTCGAGCGCTTCGCCCGCTCGACCGCGAAGGTCTTCGACCAGGAGATGATCGCGACGCGGCTGAGCGCCTTCTACCAGCCGCTGATCGGGTTCCTGCCGCAGATCGGCCTGGCCTGCGTCCTGCTGATCGGCGGACGGCGAGTCGTCGACGGCCATATGACGCTGGGCGACTTCACCGCGTTCTACACCTACCTGCTGATGCTGCTCGGGCCCATGCGCTCGCTCGGCATGTCGCTCGGGCTCGCGCAGCGCGCGACCGCCTCGGGCGCGCGGATCTTCGAGCTGCTCGACCGGCGCGCGGAGATCGCGGCGCCGGCGGATCCGCAGCCGCTCCCGGCCGGCAACGGCCACGTCGAGCTGCGCCACGTCGAGTTCGGCTACGCGGGCGCGCCGGAGCGCACGCTGCACGACGTCTCGCTCGACGTCCCGGCCGGGACCACGGTCGCGCTCGTCGGCGCGACCGGCAGCGGCAAGACCACGTTGGTGGCCTTGCTCCCGCGGCTCTACGACGTCGACGCCGGCGCGGTCCTGATCGACGGCGCGGACGTCCGCGACGTGGATCCCGACGCGCTGCGCCAGCAGATCGCCGTCGTCGACGACGCGCCGTTCCTCTTCAGCACGACGATCGCGGACAACATCGCCTACGCCCGCGGCGGCGCCGACCACGTCGACCGCGCCGACATCGAGCGCGCCGCCC
>JAOPZG010000044.1 GCA_025964215.1 Conexibacter sp. | reverse complement strand
TCGGCGATGCCGCGGCGGCTGCCGGCGGCCTCGCTGTTCGTCGCGCCGGCGGGCGACGACAGCGGCGCGTGCAGCGCCAACGCGCCGTGCAAGACCTTCGACGCGGCCTACCACCGCGCGCGGCCGGGGCAGGTCGTCCAGCTCGCCGGCGGGGACTACGGCAACCAGGCGCTCACGGCGGACACGGCCAAGAGCGGCACGGGCTGCGAGAGCGACGCGGAGCTCGGCGCGTGCGTGATCCTGCATCCGGCGCGCGGCGCGCGCGTGGTCGTCGACAGCCTCGACTTCGGCACCAACTACAAGAACGCGGGGCCGGCGGGCATCGCGATCGTGGCCGACGCGCGGCGCTCGCTCAGGACCACGTCCACCAACTTCGCCCAGGCGCGCGAGATCGCGCTGTGGGGCCTCGACAGCCGCAACATCTACGTGACCGGCGGGCGCGACATCGCGATCCGCGGCGGGCGCGTCGGCGGCCAGACCTCGCCGGACGGGCTGCACCCGGAGATCCAGGGCGTCTACGGCGCGGTGCCGGCGATCGTGCCGACACGGCTGACGATCGAGGACGTGTACTTCCACGACATCAACACGACGAGCCTGACGGCGCACGTCGACTGCCTCCAGATCGAGAGCGGGACCCAGCTCGTCATCCGCGGCAACCAGTTCGTGCGCTGCGCAGCACCGGCCTGCGGATCTCCTACGGCGGCGGCGCGAACGAGAACCCGCCGCGGCACCTGCTGATCGAGGACAACGTCTTCCGCAACTGCGTCGCGACGCCGGTGTCCCCCTGCTACTACGCCGCGCAGCTGGGGATCGGGCACGACGTCCTGGTCCGGCACAACACCTCCGAGCAGGCGTTCCAGCCCGCCGGCGACCCGCGGCTCGCCAGCGACGTGCGCTACGTCAACAACCTCGCGCCGGGCGTGACGTGCGAGGCGGGCGTCTCGTACGTCGGCAACCACTGGGTCAAGGGCACCTGCTCGCGGAGCGACCGCAAGGTGGACATGCGCAGGATCGAGGCGGCGCTGCGCGGGAAGCCCGTCGACACCGCGGCGGGCGCGCGCACGCCGCTCGCCGTCGGCTGACCCGCGTAGGCTGCGCGACCGATGAGCAGCGCCGTTGACGTCGTCGTCGTGGGCCACGCGAGCCGCGAGGACCTCCGCACCTGCGTCGCGCCGCTGGCCGGCGCGCCGGGCGTGCGCGTGGTCGTGGTCGACACGGCTTCGGTGGATCCGGCGTTCGACACGGTCGAGGACCTTCCGGGGTTGGACTTGGTGCACGCCGAGCGCAACGGGGGGTTCGCGTACGGGTGCAACCTCGGCGTCGCGCGGGGGACGGCGCCCTATGTGTTGCTGTTGAACCCCGATGCGGTGCTCGAGCGTGGTGAGCTGGCGAAGCTCGTGGCGGTCCTCGACGGCGATCCGGGGATCGGCCTGGTCGCGCCGCGGATCGTCGACGAGGACGGCGTCTTGCAGCGCAGCGTCCGCCGCTTCCCGCGGCTCTCGTCGGCGGTGGGCAAGGCCTTGCTGTTGCATCGCGTGTGGCCCGACGCGGCGTGGAGCGACGACTTGGTGCAGAGCGAGTCCGCCTACGACCACGCGTGGGACCCCGAGTGGGTCTCGGGCGCGTGCATGCTCGTGCGCCGCTCCGCGCTCGAGGCGCTCGGCGGGCTGGACGAGGGCTTCTTCATGTACGCCGAGGACACCGACTTGTGCTGGCGGATCTGGGACCGCGGGCAGCGGGTGCGCTTCGAGCCGTCGGCCGTGGTGGTGCACGGGGGAGGGCACTCGGCGCCGCGGAGCCAGCTTCGCGTGGCGGACGTGCGGAGCCATGTGCGGTATGTCGTGCTGCGCGAGGGCGTGGGGGCGGCGCGTCGTGTTGCGCTCGTCGTCGCTCTGGACGAGCTGACGCATCTCGTCTTGCGCGCGCGCCGTCCCGGCTACGCGCGGGGGCACTGGGCGGGGCTGCGCGCGGCGCTGGAGGCGGCGTGGTCGCCCGCGCGCTGCGCGGAGCTCGCAGGCCGCTCGCCGTTCGGGTGAGCGCGGCGGGGTGGCGCTCAGCGCGGGCGTTGGTCGGGGTGCGCGACGGGGTCTGTCGGCGAGGAGAGTGAGCGTCGCGGTCGTGCGAGGCGCCGTGCGTCATCCGCACGCGCCCCCAGCGGAGGGTCAGACCCCTTGAGTCACTCACACTCAAGGGGTCTGACCCCCTTGGTCTCTCACACTCAAGGGGTCTGACCCCCTGGGTCTCTCACACTCAAGGGGTCTGACCCCCTTGGTCTGGTGCGGGTCGCCTGGAGCACAATTGTAGTGCACAAGGTGACCCGGATCCCTCACTCCCCTCCTCGACGACGGACCACGCGGCGCGCGCCGACCCACGCTGCGCGCTGAGCGCCGGTCCGCGCCTCAGGCTACGGGCGAGGGCGCCGGAGCGTCAGCGCCCAACACGACGTCGATCGTCCCCGCCAGCCGCCGCGTCAGCTCGCGCCGCTCGTACGGCGCGACCGCGTCCGCATCCGCGACCGGCAGCGCCCCGCCGCTCCGCGCACGCGTGATGGCGGCCCGCAGCAGCGCCGCCATACCGTCCACATCGGCCGGCCGGCAGAACTCCGCGGTCCCGACGGCGCCCAGAATGTCGCGCACGTCGCCATCCGGCACCGCGGCCAGGATCGGCCGCCCCGACGCGATGTACTCATAGGCCTTGCCCGGCACGAGCCCCGCCCGATGCCCGACCGCCAGGTCGTGCATCGGCAGGAACAGGAGATCCGCGGTCCGCACCAGCG
This sequence comes from Conexibacter sp., assembly GCA_025964215.1. Lineage (GTDB taxonomy): Bacteria > Actinomycetota > Thermoleophilia > Solirubrobacterales > Solirubrobacteraceae > Baekduia. The sequence goes on along the minus strand of JAOPZG010000044.1, from coordinate 11,676 downwards.
CCAGCGTCTCCTCGTGCGACCGGTACCCGAGCAGCCGCGGGAAGCACGAGTGCTCCGCGATCTCCCGATCCGCGTCGGTCAGGACGCCGGCGAGGTGGACCTCGACGCCGTCGGTCAGGCCCGGGTCGGTGGCCTTCAGCCGCTCCAAGGCCTCCAACAAGTACACATGGGACCGCGGCAGGAAGTCGACGTGCGGCGTCACCCCGCCGAGCCAGCGGCGCACGCGCTTGCGGCGGCGCAGGCGCAGGCCGGTCGCGGTGTGCATCGTGCCGGTGTGGACGATCCGGAACACGCCGTCCTCCTCGCGTGCCGGCGGCTCGCCGTCGAAGTCCGCGGCGTCGAAGCCGTTGGTGATCGAGACGACGATCCGCGCCGCGAGCTCCGGGAACTCGCGCGTCAGCCGCGCCGCGGCCTCCGGCGTGTTCATCACGATCGCCGCCGCGGTCGCGAGCTGCCGGCGCATCCTGCGCTTGTCGATCGCGTGGTGCAGGCCGCTCGGGTACAGCCACATCTCGTCCAGCGCCCACGGGTCCTGGAGGTCGGCGATCCACGGGATCCCGAAGCGCTCGGAGAGCTTCATCGCCGTCTGCGCCGTCTCGTAGGGGACGAGCGAGGCGAGGATCGCGTCGCAGCCGCGCCCGGCCTCCAGCCCGACGCGCAGCGCGCCGTCGAGCCACCAGCGCAGGTGCGGGTCCGGGCGGCCGACGATGCCGTTGACCAGCCGCGACATCCCCGTGTCGCCGCCGGGCTCCGGGCCCGTCACGCGATGCGTCTCCAGGCCGGCGAGCGCCGGGTCGGCGATCGTCGCGTCGAGCGGGCTCCAGCGCGCGTCGCGCGTGCCCGTGCCGGTGACGAGGACCGGGTCGTAGCCGTAGGTCCGCAGGTGCTCGGCGAAGCGCCGGTTGCGCTGCACGCCGCCGCCGCCGACCGGCGGGTAGTGGTAGGCCAGGAAGAGCAGCTTGCGCATCACGCCACCGCCGTCAGGCGCTCGAGGGTCGCGCGCAGCTCGGTCACGAGCGGGCCGTTGACGGGTCCCCCGCCGGCGCGGGCCAGCAAACCGTCGGCCTCGCTGATCACTGCGCGGTGCAGCGCGGCTTCGTCCTCCACGAACGTCAGCTCGCCGCGCTCGTGCAGCCGCCGCCCGAGCTCGACCTGGTGGTCGTCGACCGCCTCGCCGAGGCCGACGAGCCGCGGCAGGACCACGGGGCGCTTGCCGCAGCGATGGGCGAGCAGGATCGAGCCGACGCCGGCGTGAGCGACGACGATCCGCGCCTCGGTCATGTGGCGCGTCATGTCCTCCCAGGACAGGAAGGCCTCCCACCGCCCGCGCCCGTGCGCCTCCTTCGAGGAGCCGTACTGCACGATCAGCTCCTCATCGCCCGGCATGTCGCGCGCCGCGCGCACGAGGCGGTCGAAGCCCTGCTCGTTGGTTCCGGTCGTGACGAAGATCATGCGGTGGCGAGGTTGCTGCCCTCGTAGCGGGCGCCGCGCACGGACTCCGCCAGCTCGGGCCACTGGACGAAGAGGTCGCTGGCGACGGGCGCGATCATCCGGCCCGAGAGCGACAGCGAGCTGATCCGCGTGACGCTCTCGATGTAGACGATCGGGATCCCCATCAGCTTGCCGAGCCACGCGAACGGGACGGCGACACCGGCGCCGGTCGAGACGATCGCGCGCGGCCGCTCGCGGCGCAGGACGCGCAGCGCGAGGCGCAGGTTGCGCAGCAGGTTCGGGACGTTGCGGTTGGTCGGGCCGAAGGCGTGCAGGACGCGCTCGCCGGCGAGCAGCGCGCGGGCGTCCGGCTTGTCGAAGGTGACCCACAGCCGCGGGAAGCCCGCGAACGCCTCGGCGAGCCCGACGAGCTGCAGCAGGTGGCCGCCCGAGGAGCAGACGAGCAGCAGCGGGCGCTCCTCGGGGGATCGGGCGCTCACGCCGCCGCCTCCACCGGGTCGGGCGCGCGCCCCTTGCGCCGGTCGCGCAGCTCGCGGATCTCCTCGAGGATCTCCGGCTGGCGCCACGCGGCCAGCGCGGCGAACACGACGCCGCCGACGACGACGCAGATCAGCAGCCGCAGCGCGCCCGGGACGTCCGCCTTCACGAGCCCGTAGTGCGTGCCGAGCACGACGAGCCCCATGCCCGCCGAGGCCTCGAAGACGCCCGCGACCGCCTCCAGGAAGCGCCACGGCGAGATGCCGACGGCGCGCGAGGTCAGCAGCAGGTAGGACGGCTCGAGGATCGTGGTGGAGATCGAGTAGCCGACCGCGACGCCGACGATCCCCCAGTGCAACCCGACGACGAACGCGGTGATGTGCAGGACGAAGAACAGGATCGTCCACTGGAAGATCGCGCGGGCGTGGCCGAGCGCCTCCAGGATCCCGGTGTTGAGCGACTGCAGCGACTGCAGGATCCCGACCCACGCCAGCACCTGGATGACCGTCGTCGCGTCGTGCCACTTGGAGCCGAGGACGAGGTTCACGAAGTCGTTGGCGACGATCGCCAGCCCGACGAGCGAGGGCACCGTGATGGCCGCGACCATCCGCGTGATCCGGATCCAGCCGATCGCGATCCGCTGCGGGTCGTTCTGGATTCGCGAGAACGCGGGGAAGATGACGTCCTGGATCGGCGCCGCGACGCGGCTGAACGGCACGAGGATCACGTTGTAGGCGATCGCGTAGGCGCCCAGCGGCGCCGCGCCGACGAACCGGCCGATGAGCAGGTTGTCGCTGTTGCGGTGCAGGTAGTACAACAACCGGTGGCCGAAGATGTAGGTGCTGAATCCCGCCATCGACTTCAGCGAGGCGAAGGAGAACTGGAAGCGCGGCCGCCACGGCGACATCACCCAGAGCATCAGGGTGGAGAAGACGCTCAGGCCCAGCGCCTGCAGGATGATCGCCCACGCGCCGCCGCCCATCGCGGCCGACGTGATGCCGATCGCGGCGCCGCCGACCGTGGCGATCATCATCCGCGTCTCGAGCACCTTGAAGCTCATCTCGCGGTTGAGCAGCGACTCCTGGACCGTCGACATCGACGTCGTCAGGAAGATGAAGGACAGGACCCGGAAGAGCGGCTCGACCTGGGGCTCGCGGTAGAAGTCGGCCAGCCACGGGGCCGAGACGAAGCCCAAGGTGGTGAAGAACAGCCCGAAGACCGTGCAGGCCCAGAACGCGGTGTTCTTGTCGAGCTCGGAGATCTCCGTGCGCTGGATCAGCGCCGCCCCGAACGCGAGGTCGGCGAAGACGATCACCAGCGAGGAGACGACCAGGACCTCGGCGGCGACGCCGAACTGGTCGGGCGTCAGCAGCCGCGCGAGGATCAGCGCGACGATCAGCCGCGAGCCCTGGCGGAAGGTCTGCGAGACGATCTTCCAGATTACCCCCGAGAGCACCTGCGCGCGCAGGCCCAGCGAGGGCGCGCCGTCGCCGGGCTCCGGGGCGCCCGCGGCGGGCGCCGGCGCGATGAGGGTCTCCGCGCTCATCGGGCGGGCGCCGCTTCCGCCTCGTCGGGCCGCAGCCACGCGACGCCGAGGGCCGTGATCAGGAACAGCAGCATCGTGACCTGCACGAAGTTGAAGGCGTCGAAGGTCAGCATGCCGAAGCCGTAGGAGGCGATCGACGCGGCCATGGCCGTGAGGAACCAGCTGTCCTCGGTGGTGTCGCGTCTGGCGAGCCGCCCGAAGCGGCGGACCGCGCTGACGAAGAACCACAGCAGCGCGACGACGCCGAAGACGCCGAGCTCCAGCAGCGACCAGAGCCACTGGTCGTCGAGGATCGGCGCGTTCATCTTGGGGTCGTCGAGGTCGGAGACGCGCGTGCCGGCGCCCTGGCCGAAGAGCGGCGTCAGCTCCCATTCCTTGAGCGCCGGGTCCCACTCCCCGATCCGGCCGCGGCCGTAGTTGCTGTGCCACGAGACGTCCGCGTTGGTCTCCGAGCTCACCACGCCGCCGCTCGGGAAGAACGCGCCCTTGAACGTGCCGAGCGTGCCCGGCATCGCGACGTGCGCGACGACCAGCAGCGGCAGGATCAGCTTCGGGATCATCCGCCGCGTCGTGGCGCCCTGGAGGATCAGGAACACCACCATGATGACCGTCAGCATGATGATCGCGGTGCGCGACTTGGTCGCCAGGCAGCCGAGGACGAGCAGGCCGCAGCAGATCCACCAGCGGCGCTGCTGAGTGCTGTGGCCGAGGTAGACGGCCAGCGGGAAGATGAGGGCGAACGCGGCGCCCATCGCGATCGGGTGCTGGCCCGAGGCGTAGGCGCGGACGCCCCCGCGGTCGACCGTGTACGGCACGCCCTGGAAGCGCAGGATCGGGATGTACTGCTGGAGGTGGTCGAAGATGTTGTAGCGGCCCCACTCCTCGACGACCGCGGAGATCGCCACGATCGCCGCGCCCATGACCAGCAGCCGCAGCAGCGCCTCGACGTCGCTGCGCCGGCGGACCGCCAGCGTCACGAGGTAGAAGACGATCAGGTACGTCGCGAAGAAGCTGACCGAGCGGAACGAGTACTTGCCCAGGCCGTCGCCGAGGATGTGGCCGGCGCGCGTGAGGACCGAGAGCAGCATCGCCAGGCCGAGCATCGCCAGCGGCGCGTCGAGCCCGGTCCGGCGCAACTGCAGGCGCGAGTCGATCAGCAGCGACGCGGCCATCCCGGCGCCGACGCCGAGCACGAGCAGCCGGTAGGGCTCGAGCTGCATCGGCAGGTTGACCGGCAGCTCGTAGCGCTTGATCGGGATGAAGAGGATCGTCAGGACGATCGCCCCGAGCATCGTCCGCCACGCGAGCAGCCACGTGTGCGCGGCGGCGAAGGCGATCGCGGCGACGATCACCAGGAGGATCGGCAGCGTGTGGACGCCCGAGGCCGCCGCGGCCAGCGCCAGCAGGATCGCGAGGGCGAGCGCCGTGTAGGTCAGGCGGTCGATCCGGCGCAGCGGCGGGCGCCGGCCAGCAGCGCCGGCGGCGGGTGCGCCGGCCGTTGCGAGCGAGGGGGACTGCATGGCCGGGCGCTAGCGGAGGTTGCGCTTCGGTGCGTCGGAGAGGGACGAGGCCGCCGAGGAGCCGTTGCCGTTGCCGAGCGTCGGGTGCTCGACCAGCGCGCCGTGCTCCATCGCCTCGACGGCGGCGTTCTGGCGGCTGATCCGCAGGCTCTCCAGGACGTAGCTGGCGGCGATGCCGGCCGCGCCGGCCAGGAAGATCAGGGCGATCCCGAGCGGCATGCCGTGCGAGGAGATCATCGTCGCCTCGGGCTTGTTCAGCACCGCCAGCTTGACGCGCTGGCCGTCGGGGACGTCGTTGGCCTTCTGCTGGCCCTCGAGGTAGGTCGAGAGCGCGGTGCTGCGCTCGACGTTCAGCGCGGTCGCGGCGGACTTGCTGTAGCCGGTCGTCGTCAGCTCGATCAGCGGGAGGCTGCCCGACTGCTGGTTGTTCAGCGGGAGCGCGGTGACCGAGCCGCCGGGCGGCAGGCGCTTGCTCGCGATGTCGCTGATCGTGTTCGACTGGCTGATGAAGGAGTAGATGACGGCCAGCAGCGACAGGCGCGACGGGTCGGCGTAGTCGGGCGTGGACGGGTCGACGGCGGCCTTCTTGCCGGTGAGCGGCGAGTTGAGGTCGCTCGTGCTCGCGCCGCCGGGCAGCGTCGTGCGGACCCACGGGGCGCCGTTCTGGGTCACGAGGATCCGCGACGTGCTCTGCCACTTCTCGGGGCGGCGCCAGTCGAGCTTGCCGTCCTTCGGCGGGACCTTGATCGTGAAGAGCGCAGCCAGGATCACGCCGAGGAACAGGCTGGCCAGGATGACCTTCCGCCAGCGGCTGAGGACTGCGAGGTGCTGGGTGATGTCCACAGCTCGACTGTAAGCCTGGATCGGCTCCGGAACCGCCTCCGGGGCGCTGATCCCCGACCATCGGCTAGGTGCCCGCTAACCGTGCTGCGGGTGCCCTGCGCGCGCGGTCGGAGGAGGATGGTTGGCGATGAGCGATCTCCGCACGAACCCGGTCCGCGTGGCCGCCCTCGGCCTCGGTTACTGGGGCCCCAACCTGGCACGCGCGTGGAGCGGACTGGAGGAGACCGAGCTCGCGTGGCTCTGCGACCTCGACGAGGGCCGCCTGGACCGCATGGGCCGCCAGTTCCAGGAGGCGCGCGTCACCAGGGACTTCGACGAGGTCCTCGCCGACGAGACGGTCGAGGCCGTCTCGATCGCCACGAGCGCCCCGACGCACGCCGCGCTCGCGATCCGCGCGATCGAGGCCGGCAAGCACGTCTTCGTGGAGAAGCCGCTGGCGCTGACCAGCGCGGACGCCCGCGCGATGTCCGGGGCCGCCGAGCGCGCCGGCCGGCTGATGGTCGTCGGGCACCTGCTCGTCCACCATCCCGCGGTCGCCAAGCTCAAGGAGCTGGTGGACGGCGGCGAGCTGGGCCGGACGCACTACCTCTACACCAACCGCCAGAACCTCGGCCAGGTGCGCAGCGACGAGAACGCGCTGTGGTCGCTGGGCGCGCACGACATCTCCGTGCTGCTGCACTTGGTCGGCGAGCTGCCCGAGAGCGTCTCGGCCCAGGGCCAGTGCTTCATCCACGAGGGGATCGAGGACGTCGTCTTCGGCGTGCTGCGCTTCCCGAGCGGCGTCATCGCGCACATGCACCTGTCCTGGATGGACCCGTTCAAGATGCGCAAGATGACGATCGTCGGCTCCGAGAAGATGGCGGTCTTCGACGACATGAACCCCGACGAGAAGGTCAAGATCTTCAACAAGGGCGTCACGCACTCCGGCAACGCCGAGGGGCGCGAGTGGCAGCCGGCGTCTTACGGCGAGTACGTCCAGCTCCGCCACGGCGACACCTCGATCCCGCGGATCTCGAGCGAGGAGCCCTTGCGGATCCAGTGCCGCCACTTCGCCCGCTGCGTCCGCGGCGAGGAGGAGCCGCGCAGCGGCGCCGCGCAGGGCCTGGCGGTCGTCGAGGTGCTCGAGGCGCTCCAGCGCTCGCTGGACAACGGCGGCGCGGTGCAGCGGTTCGACGCGGGGCTGATCGCGGCGGGCTAGACCGGCGACGAGCGCTGCGCGCCGCTAGAGCTCGCGCAGCGGCCGGACGGCGAGGCCCTCGGCGCGGGCGGTGGCGAGCACGCGCTCGGTGGCGTCGAGGACGAAGTCGAGGCGCTCGGCGGGGCGGTCCTCGCTGTGGTCGTGCAGGAGGACGATGCCGCCGCCGTCGGCGCGGACGCGGTCGGCGGCGTGGGCGGGGTCGGGGAGCGAGGCGTAGGTGTCGCCCGAGTCGATCGTCCACCAGGCGACGGGTGCGGCGCGGCGGCGCAGCGCGCGGCGGGTCAGGAGGGTCTGCTTGCCGTTGGGCGGGCGGAAGCGGCCGTCGGCCGGGACCCAGGGCGCGAGCGCGTCGTAGCCGGCGGAGATGTCGGCGAGCGCCGACCAGGGCGCGGTCTTCCACGCGTTGCGGTGCAGGAGCGAGTGGCAGCCGATCTCGTGGCCGGCGGCGGCGACGGCGTCGAGGATCTCCGGCGCGAGCACCGCGCGGCGCCCGAGCGAGAAGAAGGTCGCGTGCGCGCCTTGGCGCGCGAGCAGCTCCAGCAGCCGCGGCGTGATCTCCGGGCCCGGGCCGTCGTCGTAGGTCAGCGCGACGACGCCGCGCTCGCGGCAGCGCGCGCGCAGCGCGGCGATCTCGCGCTTCTTCGCCGCGTACGTCAGCGCCTCGCCGGCGAGCACGGCAGCGCCCGCCGCGACGGCGACGCCCGCTCCGGCGGCCAACCCCGACGCGGCGCTCACGTGCGCTCGGGGAAGCCCTCGCGCAGCAGCGTCTGCAGCGCCTGGCGCTGGCGGACGGCGGCGACGACCTCGCGGTCCGCGCAGCGCGGGGTGCGCTTGGCCGCCTCGGAGAAGTAGCCCCAGATCATCGCGATCGCGGCCGGGTCCTTGCGCGTGCGGTGCAGCGCGCGAAGCACGAGGAAGCTCGGGCGGTAGCCCATGAACCACGACGCGCGGCCGGTCACGGCGCGGGCGCGCAGGCGGTGGCGCTCGCGGCCGCCCTCGGGGCGGTAGTGGCGGAAGGCGATCTCCGGGAACTGCCGCGTGCGGTAGCCGCGCAGCTCGGCCTTGACCTCGTCGAGCCCGTCCCAGCCCATCCGCGGCTCGAGGGCGCGGATGTCCTCCACGAGCTCCCAGCGGTAGGCGCGCGAGGCGCCGCGCGGGTGCGATGCGGCGGTCGAGCGCAGGACCCAGTCGCCGTCCTCGCGCTCGTAGCAGCCGCCGCCGGCGATCCCGAGGTCGGGCTGCTCGGCGAACTTCGCGAGCAGGCGCTCGAAGTAGTCGGGCTCGAAGGCGGTGTCGGCGTCGACCTTGATGACGATGTCGGCCGGCGCCGGCAGCGCGTCGATCCCCGCGCGGAACGCGTGCAGGTCGCGCGCCTCGCGGCGGCCCTCCGACAGCGCCCCGGTGTTCGGGCCCTCCCACGCCTCGGCGTGGACGAACGCCTGCTCGGCGGCGAGCCCCTCGGTCCACGCGAAGCTGCCGTCGTCGGAGTGGTCGTCGACGATCACCCAGGCGGCCGGCGGCAGCGTCTGCGCGAGCACGGACTCCGCGAGCCGCGGCAGGTTCTCGGACTCGTTGCGCGCCGGCGTGACGAGCGCGTAGGAGAGGGTCACGACGAAGGCTCCGACGATAGGGGCGTGATGGTCGGCACGCGGCGCGAGCGCCACGAGGACTTCACCTTGGCGACGCGGTCGCGGCCGGCGAGACGCCGCGCGGCGTGGTCGGCGCCCACGATCGCCGAGTGCAGCGCGTTGATCGCCAAGGGCCGCGGGCGGCGCGCGTAGACCGTGAGGTCCGCCTCGTCCCAGCCGCCGTCGCCGAACGAGCGCTTGTAGTCGGCGTCGCCGAAGCCGAAGTCGATCCGCTGGGCCGAGCCCTCGCCGATCAGCTCCTGCAGGACGCGCAGCGCGACGTAGTTGCCGAGGCTCTTGTCGCGCAGCTCGGGCACGTAGCCCTTGCCGCCGAGGAAGTAGGTCCCGCCGTGGAGCTCGCCGTACTCGAAGGCGACCGGCGCGCCGTCGATCGACAGCACCCACGCGTTGTAGCGGCCGGCGGCGAGGCCGGTGCGGACGACGTCGCGGTCGCGCTCGGCGTGGAAGCCGGCGTCCAGGCCGCGCTGGTAGGTGCGGGCGGCGACGGCCTCGACGTCGGCCAGCAGCGTCTCGAGGTCTTCAACATGATGGAGTCGTCTCAGCGCCAGGCGCTCGCCGTACTCCTTGTCGAGCTTGCGCAGGTAGTACTTGAGGTGCTTGCGCCGCGACAAGGACGACAAGAACGCCTCGTAGGTGTCGGGCAGCTCGCGCGTCCAGTGGCGGTCGACCGCCAGGAAGCGCTGGCGCCGCCGCTTCGGCGCCGCCCTGAGCACCGCGCGGTGCAGCGGCGAGTCGAGCGCGAGCTTGTGGAAGAAGACGGCGTCGGCCTCGCGCGCGTCGACCGCGGCGACCAGCTGCGCGGCGAGGGCGTCGACCGCCTCGGCGTCGTCGTCGGCGCCGACGATCCCGCCGTGGACGAGCGTCAGCGTGCACAGCCGCGCGCGGTGCAGGGTCGCGTAGCCGAAGCGCGCCTCGGCGTGGCGGTCCTCGATCCGGCACGCCGCCAGGGCGACGGGCGCGCCGTCGCGCTCGGCGACGGCGACGTACGCGCCGAGCACCTCGGGGCGGCCGTCGAGCACCGCGCCGAAGACGTCGGGCAGCGCGTCGATCGAGCGCGGCTCCAGGCCGAGCCACGTCGCGCGCAGCGCGTCGAGCTCCTCCGCCGTCCGGGCGACGCGCACCGCGACCGCCATCTAGACCTCGACGCCGAGCGCGCGCTCGAAGATGTAGTTGCTGACCAGCACGTCGGCCGCGCGGATCCCGGTGCAGCCGTCCCACAGCGGGATCGGGGCGCCGGCGACCTCCGGCGTCGGCGCGCCGTCGAAGTCGACGAGCACGAGGTCGGCCGGGTCGTGACCGATGAGGACGTTCGTCCCGTCGGTGACCGTCGCGACGCGCTCGGCCGTGTCGGCCAGCGTGAAGCTGCGGCGCCCGAGCGCGGTCAGCTCGTCCTGGACGGTGATCGAGTCGGTGATGACGCCCGCGGAGCGGAGCTTCAGCGACAGGAGGTCGACGTAGGAGAGCGGCCCGACGCAGACCAGGCCGAGCGCGCGCAGCTGCTCGGGCCGCAGGTCGCGGCGGAACTGCGGGTTGGCCCACCCGGGGACGGCGAAGACGACGGGGCGCGAGCGCGCCGTGGTCGCGAGCGCCTCGACGATCGCGCGCAGGCGCTCGGCGTCGGCGAGGTTCTCGCGGCGCTCCAGGACGACCAGGGCGTAGTCGTCGGGACGCACGCCGATGCGTGTCCAGACCGCGCGCTCCTCGGCGCGGCGGCGCCAGCGGTCCAGGAGGTCGACGGCGAGGTTGCCGACCTCGTGCACGCGGCTGGTCGAGGTGCCCTCGTGCTCCAGCGTGCGGACCTCGGTGGGGCCGCTGACCAGCAGCGTGTCGGCGAGCCGGTCGATCAGCGTGCGGTTGATCTCGTCCGGGCGGCTCCAGTCGCCGGCGCGCATGCCGCCGTCGAGGCGCAGGATCGGGACGCCGGCCTTGGCGGTCGCCAGCGCGGCGGCGAGCGTCGCGTCGCCGGCGCCGACCAGCACGACGACGGCGGGGAGGTCCTCGTCGAGGATCGCCCCGAAGGCGCGCAGCGCGACGGACGTGCGCTCGGTCGCGTCGTGCGCGCCGAGGTCGAGCGTGCGGTGCTCGGGGCGCAGGCGCACCGAGCCCATCAGCGCGAGGTCGTCGAACGTCTCGCGGGCGGCCGCGCTCGTGAAGATCACGACCGGGTTGACGTGCGTCTGGCGCCGCAGCGCGTGCAGCAGCGGGACGACGTGGATGCTGTCCGACGGCTCGTCGACGACGAACAGCACGGAGTCGGCGACGACGCCGGGCGGTTCGACGGCGGCAAGGCGCAGTCCGGGGGTGCGAAGGATCTCAGTCACGATGGTCAGTGCCTCGATCGAGAGCCTAAGTCCGGAACGGGTGCGCTCAGGCCCCTTGGGGGCGAAACCCCGAACCATCGGTTAGGGCGGACCATCCTTTGGAGATCCGGCCGATCCGAGCGTTGCGCTTCGTTAAGGCGCGCGGGAGATCGTCCCCCGTCGGGCATACCCTCCGATCGCCGTGCTGGTCGAGGAACGCTCCGCTGTGCAGGTCCCGCAGGCGCCGTCCGGTACGGCGCTGGCCTCTGCCCGTGCGCACGGCGCTCTCGCCCTGGTCGTCGCGTCGGTGCTCATCGCGGCGCTGACGCTGCTGCTGCCCAGCGCCCCGACCTACGACCCGTGGTCGTGGATCATCTGGGGCCGGGAGATCACGCACCTCGACCTCGTCACCGCGCAGGGGCCGTCGTGGAAGCCGCTGCCGGTGATCTTCACCACCGTCTTCTCGCTCTTCGGCTCGTGGGCGCCGGACCTCTGGCTCGTCGTCGCCCGCGCCGGCGCGATCGCCGCGATCGTGCTCGCCTTCCGCGTCTCGCGCCGGCTCGGCGGCGGGATCGTCGGCGGCGTCGCGGCGGCGGTCGCCCTCGGCATCGCGCCGTGGTGGATCCGCAACGCCGCGCTGGGCAACTCCGAGGGCCTCATCGTCGCCTTCCTGCTCGCGACGATCGACCGC
>JAOPZG010000041.1 GCA_025964215.1 Conexibacter sp. | reverse complement strand
TCGGCGATGCCGGCGCGCAGGGCGGCGGCGCTCAAGGCCTGCAGGCGGGCGGCCTCGCGGAGGTCGTCCATGGCGTCCGCGGGCGCGGAGGCGGGCAGCGCGGCGAGCACGCGCTCGCGGCGGGCGTTGAGGTCGGCGAGGTCCTCCCAGCGACCGTCGGTCACCAGCGAGTGCTCCTCCCGGCCCAGCGCCACGAGCGCGCTGAACAGGGTCGCACTCATGCGGAGGCGGGCGCCGAGGCGGCCTGCTCGGCGAGCCGGGCCCAGGCCTCGCGGAGGTTGGCGAGCAGCGCGACGACCTGGCCGATCTTCTCGCTGCTGCGCTGGATGCGCGACTCGATCAGCGTCTTCTTGCAGAAGACGTAGATGGCCTGGAGGCGGTCGGCGATCTCGCCGGTCTCCATGTTCAGCGTGGCGAGCAGCTCGTCGATGATCGCCTCGCCGCGGCTGAGCTTCTCGAAGCTGTGCAGCCAGGCGCCCTCGCTCATCGCGACCTCGGCCTGGCGCAGGAAGCGCACGGCGCCGTCGTAGAGCATCACGACGAGCTGCTCCGGAGAGGCGGTGAGGACCGCTGAGTCGCGGTAGGCCTGCGGGCTGGCGTAGGGGTTCATGCGGTTCGCTTCCGAGGGAGGGGGGACATGGGGCTAGGACGAGGAGTCCGACGAGATCAGGCTGCTGAGGTTCGTGCCCGCCGACTGGCTGGCCTGCAGCGCGGTCTCCATCGCGGTGAACTGCTTCTGGAGGAGGTCCTGCTTGGCGTCCATCCGGGCGTCGAAGCTCGTGAGCTTCGACGCGAGGTCGGAGAGGTCGGAGCTCGCCGAGGTGATCCGGCCCTGGATCTGCCCGGAGCTGCCCTGGTAGCTGCTGAGGATCTTCCCGAACGCCTGGCCGAAGCCGTCGGTGCCGCTGACGCCGCCGAGCAGCGCGCGGACGCCGAGCGGGTTGGCGTCGAGCGCCGCCCCGAGCTTGTCGGTGTCGACGGTGAGCAGGCCGTCGACCGAGTCCTGGTTGATCGTCGAGCCGGTGTTGGCCGCGCCGGTGGAGACGCCGATGTCGGCCATCGAGGTCAGGCCCGTGAGCCCCGCGATCGGCGCCGACATCGACGAGCGGAACTGCGAGAGCATCGAGTTCAGGCCGGAGTCGCCGAAGAGCGTCCCGGCCTGCACGTCGGCGGTCGTCGAGCCGTTGACGACCGGCTTCTCGGTGACGTCGGCGCGCGCGGTCTTGACGACGTCGTTGTACGCGGTGACGAAGGCCTTGACCTTCGTGATGATCGCGTCCTTGTCGGGCCCGGGGGTCCCGATCGTGACGCCGACCGTGCTGCCGACCGCGGTCTTGCCCTTCAGCGTGAGCTGGAGGCCGGGGACCGCGTCGGTGATCGTGTTGGTCTGGCGCTCGTAGTCGGTGCCGTTGATCGTGACCTTGGCGTTCTGGCCCGCGATCCGCTCGGTCTGCGCGCCGACGCCGGCGCCGGTGATCGCGAAGCCGCTGCTGTCGCCGGTCGTCTTCGCGCTGAGCACGAGGCTGCCGTTGACGTTGACCGCGTAGAGCTTGGAGGTGCTCGAGCTGTTGATCGCCGAGACCGCGTCGTCGATGCTCGCGCCGGCCTTGAGGGGGACCGAGGTCCGCGCCGTGCCGTCGGCGTTGGCGATGTCGAGCGTGCCGTCGGCGCTCGGGCTGACGAAGCCGAACGTCTGGCGCTCGGCCGAGGCGAGCTGGGTGACGGCGACGTCATAGCCGCCGGGGGGCGCGCCGCCCGTGCGCGAGACCGTCACCTTCGACGTGTCGCCGCTCTCGACGGTCTGCGTGTCGAGCCAGCTGAGGACCGACTTGAGGTCGTCGTTGGCCGACTTCAGCGTGGTGAGCTTGGTCGAGATGTCCTGCAGGAGGCTCTGGCGCTTGGTCGTCGCGTCCTGGTCGAGCGTGATCTTGGTGCGCGGCGCCTTCTCGATCGACATCAACTGCGAGATGATCGACTGGGTGTCGATGCCGGAGACGAGGCCGCTGAGCTGGATGCCTGCCATGAGGGTCCTAGGCGGCCGGGGCCGGGTCGGGTTCGGTGCCGAAGATCTCGCCGAGGTCGACGGGGCGCACCATGCGCCCGTCGGTGTCGACCAGCGAGGCGACGACCTTGTTGGTCAGCCGGTGGGTGTCGAAGCGCACGGACTGCCCGCGGGCGGTCAGGTCGTCGGCGAGCTGGCCCGCGCGGGTGATGTCGTCCCAGACCTCGTCGGGGATGCGATCCGGGCCGGTCATGCGGCGCTTGCGCACCTCGGCCAGGTCGAACACCTCCGCGAAGGCACCGGTCGCCGGCGCCGTCTCGGCGGGCCGGACCGGCTCCGGAAGGGCCTGTGGGGCGCTTCCGGCTCCCTTGGTCGCGTCGATGTCCATCTCGATCCTTTCGAAGTCCGTCCAGCTCATCCGTGAGCCCTCTGCCGCTGTCTCTCCGGTCATCGGTGCTCCGGAGAGGCCCTTGAGCAGAGCCCTGGACGATCGAACGAGTGTCGGATCGGGGAAGTGGTGTGCTGGCGCGGCGGACATCGTGGATCAGGCGGCCGCCAGCGTCGCGGCCTCGGCGCGCAGCGTCTGCGCGTCCTCGTGCAGTCCCTGGGCCTCGGCGAGCAGCGCCATGCCGAGCAGCGCGCGCTCGTCGGGGGCGCCGAGGCGCTCCACCACGCCGAACCACTCGCTCGCCGCCGACTCCAGGAAGCCGCGGCGCAAGTAGACGCGGGCCAGCAGCTCGCGCTGCTCGCGCCACGGGAGGTCGAGCAGCTCGACGACGCCGGCGAGGCGCTCGAAGCCGTCGAAGTCCTCCAGGCGCTCGAGCGCCTCGAGCATCACGGAGACCAGCGGCGCGGCGTTCGCCGGGACGCGCGCCGGCGCGCCCGCTCCCCCGCGCCAGGCGGCGAGCGCCGCG
>JAOPZG010000022.1 GCA_025964215.1 Conexibacter sp. | reverse complement strand
GCGCCGCCGGGCACCGTGGTCCCGGCGGGCACGACGGTGTTGGCGCCGCAGCCTCCGGCGCTCAGCACGTTGTCGATCAGGCTGATCTGGCCGTTGCGGGCCAGGACGCGGCCGATCACCGACGCGTTCGCGTTCAGCGAGATCGACGTCAAGGCCATCAGGTTGCCTTGGAACGCCGTGGTGCTGCCGAGCGTCGCCGAGCTGCCGACCTGCCAGTAGACGTTGCACGCCGAGGCGCCGTTGACGAGGTTGACCGAGCTCGCCGACGCCGTGGTCAGCGCCGAGGCGATCTCAAAGACGAACTGGGCGTTGGGGTCGCCCTGGGCGTCGAGGGTCAGCGGGCCGGTGAGCTGCGCGGAGGAGGTGTAGCGGTAGGCGCCGGCCGGGAGCACGAGGCCGCCGAGGTCGGTGCCCGTGAGGTCGTCGGCGGGCGCGACCGGCTGCCCCGCCGCGTTGTCATACGCCGTGGTCAGGTCCAGCTGCGCCTGGGCCGCGAGGGCGTCGTTGGCGTGCGTCGCCCCGTTGACGACGGCGGGGGCGCCGAAGCCGGAGAGCGCCGTGCCGGGGGAGACGCCGAGGTCGCCGTTCAGGACCGAGGGGCCGGTGTTCGTGACGGCCTGGCCGCCGAGCGCGACGAACGACCTGGCCGTCCCGAGGTCGATCGTGGAGGCCTCCGCGGTGCCCGCGGCGGCGGCGCACAGGAGCCCGAGGGTGGCGGCGAGCGCGAGGCTTCCGCGGCGGCGATGGATGGGGCGCGACATGGCGTCCTCCCGGTTGGTCGAGCATCCTGTGGGGCGCTCCGCAAGGCTCGACGGCAGGCCGGATGGGGCGGGCGAGACGTCGAGTTGGGAGCGCGAGGAGCTGCTCTGGTGTCCAACGGGCATCGGCGCTGGGAAGCGCTCCCATGAGCCGGTCTGCGCGCCAACATCGGTCAAGGTGAGTCATCTATCTGTCGATAGCGAACGAAGAACTTCATGCGTCACCCATGAGAACGGGGTCGCACGATCGGGCCCCACGCCCGGTCGACTCCTATGCCTAGAGGGTGAGCATCTTGATGCTGTCCACAGCCGATCGTTCGCGTGCTCCGAAGGCGATCGTCCTGGCCGAGCGGTGGCGCCGGTACCGCCGCGACGGCGAGCGCGAGGTCCGCGATCAGCTCGTCCTCGCCTACAGCCCGATCGTCAAGCACGTGGCCGGCCGCATCGCCTCGCGGATGCCCCCGCACGTCGACCTCGCCGACCTCGTCGCGTACGGCCTCGTCGGCCTGATCGACGCCGTCGAGCGCTACGACCCGGCGCGCGGCGTCAAGTTCGAGTCCTTCGCCGGCCTGCGCATCCGCGGCGCGATCCTCGACGCGATGCGCTCGCTCGACTGGGTCCCGCGCGCGGTCCGCGACGAGGCGCGCCAGTACGAGCGCACGAGCGCCGACCTGCTCGTGCGCCTGCAGCGGCTGCCGACCGACGAGGAGACCGCGGAGGCGCTCGGGATCGACGCCGAGGAGCTCGAGGCGCTGATGCTGCGCGTCGCCAACTCGCAGATGGTCGCCCTCGACCAGCCGTGGGGCTTCAACGGCAGCGACACCGCGCAGACCACGCTGCTCGACTTCCTCCCGGACCCCACGGCCAACGACCCGGCCGAGATCTCCGACAACGCCGACCTCGAGGATCGCGTCGCCACCGCGGTCACGCAGCTGAGCGGTCGCGAGCAGACGATCCTCGCGCTGCGCTACCACCAGGACCTGACCTACGCCGAGATCGGCGAGGTCTTCGACGTGACCGAGTCCCGCATCAGCCAGATCCACACCAAGGCGATGCTGCACCTGCGCGTCCTGCTCGGCGGCGCGGCGGCCGCCGAGGTCTGAGCCGCCCTCAGCGCCTCGCCGAGCGCAGGCGCGTGTGGGTCACCTTCGGCTTGCCCTTCGTGCAGCCCGCGCGCGTGTAGCTGCGGACCGAGCGGGTCACCGAGCCGCGGTTGGTCGTGCTGACGACGGTCACGGTGAACCTGTCGGCGTGCGGTCGCGCGATCGTCACCGCGGTCAGGCGGCGGCCCTTGCGCGCGAGCGCCTTGGCGCCGGTGGCCTTCACGGTGACCTTGACCACGCGCTGGCCCTTCGCCGCGTGCAGGACGAAGCGGAGCTTCGCGGGCGGCGTGCAGGACGAGGCGGCCTTGACGGGCGCGGGCGTCGCGGGCGCCGTGCCGGCCGCTGCGGATGCGGAGCCCGAGGCGCCCGCGCTCCCGCTCGCGACCGCCGGATCCGCGGGGACCAGCGTCGAGCCCGGCGCCAGCGAGCGCAGGAACGCGAGCCCCTTCGGCGAGCCGAGGCCCGTCGAGTCGTCGTAGCCGGGCTGCGAGGTCAGCGTGCCGGTCTGGCCCGCGGTGCGCAGCAGCGTCGAGGTCCCGCCCTTGTCGTCGATCGAGTTGGTGTAGTTGGTCCGGACGACCGCGACCGGCGAGGCCGGCGCCGTGATGTCGCGGAACGCGAGGCCGCTGCGCGCCGCGTAGAGCGCGGGGTTCGCGAAGCCGTGCGGCGCGCCCGCGGCCTGGTCGGCCAGCGCCATCATCCCCGCGAAGAGCGGCGAGGAGAGCGACGTGCCGCCGATCCGGTACTCGCCGTAGTGCTTGTCGTCGCCCGGCAGCGGCAGGCTGCCCGGGTTCGAGGCCTGCTTGAAGTCCTCCGAGAGCCCCATCTGGAACCCGGAGTTCGGGTCGCCGAGCATCGCCACGTCGGGCGTCACGCGGCCGGGGACGGCGCCGCCGTCGACCTTGCCCTCGTCGCTCGTCTTGCCCTCCCAGTAGTGCGAGAACTTGTCGGGCACCGCGCCGCCGGCCTGGTAGCTCGGCTGCGCGTAGGCCTGGCTCGTCCCGCCGCCGCCGCCCGAGTTGAACGTGCCGGGCGGGGTCGGCGACCACGCGCCGCCGGTCAAGGTGGAGGAGAACGTCCCCCAGTAGGTCTCGAAGTCGTAGCCGTCGCTCGCGTCGACCGCGAGCGTCGTGCCGCCGACCGAGGTGACGTACGGCGAGTTGCCGCCGGCGTCGGTCGCGCGGTCGGCCGGGTTGGCGCCGCCGGCCGTCTCGTCGCCCGCGTCGCCGGAGGAGAAGTAGACGCCGATGCCCTCGGCGGCGGCCTGCTGCCAGATGCCGTCGCTGGTCGCGTCGGCGTCGTCGGTCGTGCCGCCGTAGGAGTTGGTGATGATCTGCGCGAGCTTGCCCGAGACGACCGCGTTCTGGGCGGTCTGCAAGTCCATGTTCAACGCGGAGTCGGCGCCCTGGTAGACGATCGTGGCGCCCGGCGCCATCGAGTGCACGGCCTCGACGTCGAGCGTCTCCTCGCCGGCCCAGCCCTGCGGGTCCTGCACGTTGATGCCGCCGACGATCGGGATGTCGGTGGGGATGGTCGGGCCCTCGGGGGCGTTCTCCTGCGTGAAGCTGTCGTGGAGCTCGATCTTCGGCGCCGGCAGCCCGTGGAGGCTGGAGTACTTGGTGGCGTCGGCGACGATGTTGGGCGAGGAGTAGGCGTCGATGATCGCGACGCGCTGGCCCGTGCCGTCGAGCCCGGCGGCGATCGCGTCCTTGACGCCGTAGGCGCCCTGGAGCTGCTGCGGCGTGTAGCCGCACGGGACGTCCGGCTGCTGGGCGCCGAAGGCGGCGGGCGCGCCGCTCGCGAACGAGGAGGCCCACGACGTCGAGCACGGCGCGGCGTTGACGTAGGCCGGCGGCGGCGAGGCCTGGCCGTGCGCGACGTCGCCGGTGTCGAGGCCCGAGACGTCGGTGACGACGCCGGCGAGCGCGGCCGGGACCGACAGCGCCCGCGCCGGCGCCTGGACCGTCGCGCCGTCGAGCGTGAAGCGGGAGATGGTGGTGGAGAACGCGCGCTCGGCGTCGGCGACCGTGCCGGTCACCTCGACGTAGGCGCGGTTGCGCGGGACCGAGGCGACGGCGAGGCCGTTGGCGCGCGCGAAGTCCTCGACGCCGGCGACCGTCGCGGCGGTGGGGGCGAAGCGCGCCTCGAACTCCGATGGCGAGAGGTAGTGCCCGTACTCGGGGCTCGCGGGGTCCGAGACCGCGTCGATGAAGGCGTCCAGGCCGGCCTGGTCGCGGTGCTGGAGCGCGATCAGCGCCCGGACCGGCGTGGCGTCGGGCGCCGCGCCGAGCGCGCGGGCCGTTCGCGTATATGACGGCAGCGTGCCGGCCAGCGACGCGCG
>JAOPZG010000018.1 GCA_025964215.1 Conexibacter sp. | reverse complement strand
AGTGCGTCCATGTGCGCGGCGGACAGTAGCCGCCGCGGGGGCGGCGGCGACGTCCGACCGGCCAGGTCGGGGCGCGGCGTTCAGGTTGCGTTCAGGCGCGCGCGATGGGGCCGAGCTCCGGCGTGCAGCCGAAGAGGTCGAACGCGCGGAAGGCGTTGAAGCGCGGGTGGTCGGGCCCGTGGAAGTCGGCGGAGCCGGTGCTCAGCAGGCCGCGCTCGGCGCACGCGCGGGCGGCGATCAGCGTCTGCTCGCGCGTGTGCGTGACGTAGAAGGCCTCGACGCCGTCGAGCCCGAGCGCGACGAAGCGGTCGATGATCGCGACGACCTCGTCGGGGTGCTCGACGTCCCAGAACGGGTGCGCCCAGATCGCGACGCCGCCGGCGGCGTGGATCGCGGCGATCGCCTCGGCGACGGTCGGCGTGGTGCGGCGGCGGTAGGCGGGGGCCCCGGAGATCAGGTAGGCCTCGAGCAGCTCGCCGAAGTCTGCGAGGCCCTCCTCGGCGATCCGCTGCGCGTTGTCGGGGTGGTCGAACGCGGCCTGCGCGAGGTGCGGGCGGCCGATCGGCAGGCCGGCGGCGCGGCGGGCCTCCAGCGGCACGCGGTCGAGCGCGAGGCCGCACGCCTCGAGCGCGTCGGCCATCCGCTCGGAGCGGGCGGCGCGGTCGTCCCGGAAGCGCGTCAGCTCGACGAGGAACGTGGAGTCCGTGTGGTCGATCCCGTAGCCGACGATGTGCAGGTCCTCGTGGTCGCCGTCGATCGTCGAGAGCTCGGTGGCGGGGACGACGCGGAGGTCGCCGGCCTTCGCGGCCTCCAGCGCCTCGGCGACGCCGTCGACCGTGTCGTGGTCGCTGAGCGCCAGCAGCTCCACGCCGGCCCGCGCGGCGGCGCCCACGACCGCCGCGGGCGCGAGTGAGCCGTCCGAGTACGTCGAGTGCGACTGGAGGTCGAAGGTCGGGCGCGCCATCGAGGTGCGACCGTACCCGCGCCAACGTCGTTAGGACCCTAACGAGTTCTTGTTAGCATGCTAACGACATGCCCGCGACCGCCGCCGACCCGCAGCTCGACGCCTTCGCCGCCGCGTTCGACGACTTCGTCCGCGCCGCGAAGCGGGCCCGCGCGCGCGTCGAGCCGGACGCGCTGCTGACCACCTCGCAGTACGACCTGCTCTGCCCGCTGCTCGACGCCGGGGACGGCGCGCCGCTCGGGCTGCGCGAGCTCGCACGCGCCGCCGGCGTCAGCGCGCCGACCGCGACGCGGATGATCGATGGGCTCGCCGCGCGCGCGCTCGTCACGCGCGAGCGCTCGGCCGACGACCGCCGGGCGGTCCGGATCGCGCTCACCGAGGACGGCGCCGCCGCCGTCCACCAGCAGCGCGCGCGGCAGCACGCCCGCCGCCGCGCGCTCTTCGACCAGCTCTCGCCCGGGGAGCGACGCGCCGCCGCCAGGGTGCTGGCGCGCCTCGCCACGGCCTACGAACGAGTTGAACATTAAGATGGGAGGCCTTCCCAAGGACGTCCGGCCGATCGCGATCGTGGTCGTCATCGGGGCGATCATGTCGATCCTCGACGCGACGATCGTCAACGTCGCGCTCCAGACGCTGCGCAGCGACCTCGACGTCTCGCTCGCCACGATCCAGTGGGTCAGCACGGGCTACCTGCTCGCGCTCGCCGCGGTCATCCCGCTGACCGGCTGGATGGCCGAGCGCTTCGGCCCGCGCCGCGTCTGGATGACCGCCGTCGCGGCGTTCGTCGCCACGAGCGTGCTCTGCGGCGCCGCGTGGTCGGCGGGGACGCTGATCGGCTTCCGCGTCCTGCAGGGCCTGGCCGGCGGCATGATCATGCCGATCGGGATGATCACCCTCGCCCAGGCGGCGGGGCCGAAGCGCATGGGCCGCGTGATGAGCGTCGTCGGCGTGCCGATGCTGCTCGGGCCGATCGTCGGCCCGGTGCTCGGCGGGTTGTTGATCGACAACTTGAGCTGGCGCTGGATCTTCTTCGTCAACGTCCCGGTCGGCGCCGTCGGCCTCGTGTTGGCCTATAGGTTGCTCCCGCGCGGTCGCGCGGTCGGCCGCTCCTCGGAGGCCGGCGAGTCCTCGCCGCCGCTCGACAAGCTCGGGCTCGTCCTGCTCTCGCCCGGGATCGCGGCGATCGTCTTCGGGCTCAGCGAGGTCGGGACGCACCGGACGCTGCTGGTGCTCAGCGCGTGGCTGCCGATCGTCGTCGGGCTCGCGATGGTGACGGCGTTCGTGCTGCGCGCGCGGCGGATCGCCCATCCGCTGGTCGAGGTCCGCCTCTTCCGCGGCGCGGGCTTCAGCGCGGCGGCCGGGACGACGTTCCTGATCGGCGGCGCGTTGTTCGGGTCCATGATCCTGCTGCCGCTCTACTACCAGGTGGTCCGCGGCGAGTCGCCGCTGACGGCGGGGCTGCTGATGATGCCCCAGGGTCTCGGCGCGGCGCTCGGGATGAACGTCGCGGGGCGGCTGACCGACCGGATCGGGGCGGGCCGCGTCGTCCCGGTGGGGCTGCTGATCCTGGCGGCGGGGACGATCCCGTACGCGACGATCGGCGGCTCGACGGGCTACGGGGTCCTGCTCGGCGGGCTGTTCGTCCGCGGGCTCGGCCTCGGCGCGACGATGATGCCGGCGATGGCCGCGGCGTACGCGACGCTCGACAGCGGCGCGGAGGTCCCGCGCGCGACGCCGATGTTGAACGTGTTGCAGCGCGTCGGCGGGTCGATCGGCGTCGCGGTCCTGACCGTGATCCTCGAGAACTCGCTGCGCAGCCAGGTGAGCGGGGCGACGGGCGGTCGCGGGATCCCGGGCGGTGGCGACGGCGCGGTCGGCGGGACGCTGCCGGACGCGGTCCGCGAGCGGCTCGTGGATCCGCTCGGCGCCGCGTTCGCTCACGCCTACACGTGGTCGCTGGTGGGCATCCTCGCGGCGCTCGTCCCGGCGCTGCTGCTGATGCGCGAGGAGCGCCGGGCGCGCCTGCGCGCCGCGGCGGC
>JAOPZG010000017.1 GCA_025964215.1 Conexibacter sp. | reverse complement strand
GCGCTCACGCCGGCAGGCTCACGGTGCGCAGCTCGGTCATCTCGCGGATGGCCGTGCGCGGCCCCTCGCGCGTGTTGCCCGCATCGGCGGTCCCGCCGTAGGGCGCGAGGTCGACGCGGAACGTCGGCACCTGATTGACGTGCACGCCGCCGAAGTCGAGCTCCCGCAGCGCGCGCATGACGCGGCCGAGGTCCTCGGTGAAGATGCCGGCCTGCAGCCTCAGGGTGGTGTCGTTGGCCAACGCCAGCGCCTCGTCGAAGTCGTCGTAGGCCACGACGCCGACGGCGGGCCCGAAGACCTCGTCGCGCCACAGCCGCGCGCCGGCCCCGACGCCGTCGACGACCGCCGGGGTCAGCAGCGCCTCCCCCACGCGCTCGCCGCCGGTGAGCAGGCGCCCGCCGCCGTCCACCGCCTCGTCGATCCACGCGCGCACGCGCTCGGCGTGGGCGGGCGCGATCAGCGGGCCGACCTCCGTGGCGTCGTCGGCCGGGTCGCCGACGCGCAGCCGCTCCACCTCGGGGATCAGCGCGTCGAGCAGTGCCGCGTGGAGCGACCGGTGCACGATCACCCGCTGCACCGAGATGCAGTTCTGCCCGGAGAACAGGAAGCCGGCCGAGGCGATCGCGCGGGCGGCCACCAGCGGGTCGGCGTCGCGCTCGACGATCAGCGGCGCGTTGGAGCCCAACTCGAGCGCGACGCGCTTGCGTGGCGCGGCGGCGGCGATCCGCCAGCCGACGTCCACGCTGCCGGTGAAGGTGACCAGCGCGGGGACGTCGTGGGCGACGAGCGCGGCCCCGGCCTCGGTGCCCGCGTCGGTCACGACCGTGATCCAGTCCTCCGGTAGGCCGGCGTCGACCAGCAGCGCCACGAAGGCCAGCGCGGTCAGCGGCGTCTGGGGCGCCGGCTTGAGCACGACCGGACAGCCTGCGGCGATCGCCGGCGCGAGCTTGTGCGCGACGAGGTTCAAGGGGTAGTTGAACGGGCTGATCGCCGCGACCACGCCGACCGGGACCCGCAAGCCGAAGCCGATCCGCCCGGCGCCGTGGACCGACGCCTCGTAGGGGATGGTCTCGGCGTGCAGCGTGCGCGCCTCGGCGGCCGCGAACGTCAGCGTTTCGGTGCAGCGGTCGACCTCGGCGCGCGCGGTCGTGATCGGCTTGCCAGCCTCGGCGCAGATCGTCTGCGCCAGCGCCTCGCCCCGCTCGCGCAGGAGCGGCACCGCCGCCTCGAGCACCGCGGCGCGGCGGTGCTGGGGGAAGTCCCGCGCCGCGAGGGCGCCGCTCGCGCGCGCACACGCGCGGTCGACCTCGTCCGCCCCGCAGATCGCGACCGATCCCACGATCACGCCCGTGAACGGGCTGCGGACGTCGTGCCGGGCGGGCGTGATCGCGTTCATGGCGCGAGACCCTAGCGGATTGTCGACAATCTACAAATTGAGGAGGAGCGCCTTCACGCCCGCGGCCTCCGCCGCGTCGTGCGCCTCGTGCTGCTGGTAGTACGCGCGTCGGCTGATGCGGTGCTGCCCCGCCGCCCGCAGGTCGCCGAGCAGCTCCGCGACCTTCATCGCCATCAGGTTGGGGTTGACGATCGTGAGGTCCTCGAGCCCAGAGGCGCCTTGCTGCCGCGCCTGCTCGCAGCACGCCGCGACGATCGTGCAGCCGAGGACCGCGACCTCGGCGCCGTCCCGCTCGATCACGGCCCGGCAGCGCTCCCCGGCGTCACGCGCCACCGCGAGCGGGTCGCCGAGCATGTCGTCGATGTGCCAGTTGATCGCCCGGATGCTGCGGCAGTTCGCCGCCACGCCGTACGCGGCGACGCGGTCCTCCAGCTCGGGCACGGCCTTGCGGTGGTCGGTGACGACCGAGAAGCGATGGCCGAACAGCCGCGCCAGCGTCGTCGAGGCCTCCAGCGGTCCGATCACCGGCATGTCGGTCAGCTCGCGGGCGGGCGTCAGCCCCGGGTCGTAGCAGCAGCCGATCACGAAGGCGTCGAACCCGTCCGCGTCGGCCTGCAGCACCGCCTTGAGCACGCCGACCTCGAGCAGGTGCTTGGGCACGTAGTAGTCGATGTTGCGTGGGCCGTCGTCGAGGTGGCGGATCTCCAGCTCGGTCGCCGGCGCCAGTGCCGGGCCGATCGTCGCGCGAATGATCGCGTCGAAGTCCTCGGTGCCGAACGGGTTGAGGAAGCAGATGCGCGTCATGCGGGCTCGACGTGCAGCGCCGTGCGCCAGCTCGCGAGCGTCAGGTCGCGATGGTGGGCCATCGCCGCGGCGGCCTTGTGCGCGTCGCCTGAGAGCACGGCCGCGACGAGCTCGCCGTGGTCGTCGTGCGCCTTGGCCATCCGACCGGGCTCGAGACTGAACAGCGACATCCGTCGCCGCGTCTGCCAGAGCCGCTCCCAGAGGTCGTCGATCTGGTCGCCGATGACCTTCGGCGCCGGCGCCTCGATCGCCTCGTGCAGCCGCCGGTTGGCCTGGGTGAAGAGCAGCTCGTCGTCGGAGGCCAGGGCGCGCTCGCTGGCCTCCAGCTCGGTCTCGACGCGGGCCAGCGTCGCCGCCGTGTGGCGCGGCGTCGCCTCCTCGACGGCCAGGATCTCCAGCCACATCCGCATGCTGATGATGTCGAGGATCGCCTGGGGCGAGATCTGCGTGACCGTCGCCCCGCGGTGGGACTCGAAGGTCACTAGGTTGTCGCCCTCGAGCATGCGCAGCGCGTCGCGCACGGGCATGACGCTGAGGCCGAGCTCGGCCGCCAGCGGACGCAGCAGCAGCCGCGTGCCGGGGGCGATCTCGTCGTCGAGGATCCGCCGGCGCAGCTCGCGGTAGGCGTACTCGCTCTTGGTCAGGTGCTGGATCGGCGACGTGGGGCCTGCGCTCACGTCAGACATTCTGCCGTCCTCACTGGTCGTCATGGGATTTACCGCACGACCACGTTGCGCCCCTGCTCGCGCAGGAACTGCTGGACGTACCGCGGACCAAGGCCGCCGCGGTTGGTGGAGCCCGAGCCCTTCCACCCCGGGTAGGTCTGCTGCCCGGGCCAGCCGCCGGTCGTCGCGCCTGCCGCGCGGTTGACGAACAGCGTGCCCGCCTCGATGGTCTCCAGGAAGCGCTCGACCTCCTCGGGCTCCTCGCTGAACATCCCCGCGGTCAGGCCGAAGAGCTGGTCGTTGGCGCGCGCGAGCGCCTCGTCGAGCGACGTGACGCGCTCGACGACCACCAGCGGGACGAAGAGCTCCTCGCGGATCAGCGCATGCCCCGCGGGCAGGCCGGCGACGACCGTCGGCTCGACGTAGAGCCCGCGCTCCAGCCCGCCGCCGGCCGGCAGACCGCCGCCGACGACGACCTCGCCGTCACGGACGGCGGCGGCGACTGAGGCGACGAAGCGCTCGCGCGAGGCCGCCGTGTGCACCGGCCCCAGCCGGCTGCCGGCGTCGACCGGATCGCCGACCGTCCACTCGCGCGCCTGCGCGACCAGCGCCTCCAGGAAGGCGTCGTGCACGCCGTCGGAGACCAGCACGCGCGAGCACGCCGAGCACTTCTGGCCCGACAGCCCGAAGGCCGAGCGCGCGATGCCGGCCGCGGCGCGCCCGAGGTCGGCATGCGCGGTGACGATCGCCGGGTTCTTGCCGCCCATCTCGATGATCGACGGCCGCGCGTAGCCGACGGCGGTCGTGAACGAGCGCGTGATCGCCTGGCCCACGTCGTAGGAGCCGGTGAAGACGATGCCGTCGATGGCGGAGGCCACCAGCGCACGGCCGGCCTCGTCGCCGCCGGTGACGAGGTTCAGCGCGCCGTCGGGCAGGCCGGCCTCGAGCAGCAGCTCGGCGAACAGGATCGCGATCGCCGATGTGGTCGGCGACGGCTTGACCACCACGGTGTTGCCGGTCAGCAGCGCGGCGACCGCCGGACCGAGCACCAGCGCGAGCGGGAAGTTGAACGGCGCGATGACGCCGAAGACGCCGAACGGCCGCATCACCGAGCGGTTCTCCTGGCCGCCGGGATCGGCGGTCGCGAGTGGGATGTCGAACCCCGCGGCGGCCTGCTGGGCGTAGAAGTCGATCAGCGCGACGGCCTCGTCGACCTCGCCCATCGACTCCAGGCGGTTCTTGCCGACCTCGAGCGTCGCGGTAGCTGCGACCTCCCCCGCCCGCGCGCCGAGCAGCGCGGCCACGCGCTGCAGGACCGCGATCCGGTCCTCGACCGGCGTCGCGCGCCACGCCGGCTGCGCCCGCCGGGCGGCCGCGACCGCCGCCTGCACGTCGGCGGCCGTCGCCTCCGCGAAGCTCCCGAGGATCTCGCCCGTGTCGGCCGGGTTGGCCTCTAGGAACGTGCGCCCGTCGCCGCCGGGCACCCACGCGCCGCCGATCAGCAGCCGGTGCTCGGGCCGCGTGGCGCGGACGTGCGCGACGCCCTCCTCGAAGGCCCGGTCGGCGGCCGGCTCCAGCGCGGTCGCGGTGTAGTCGATCTTGGTGCTCATGCTCGCTCGTGCTCTCGGAGTAGTCGGGTCAAGTCGGCGGCGGCGCTACCAGCGCGCCGGGAGGCCCGTGTCGGTGCGCTGCAGGACGCGGTCGTGGCGGCACTCCGAGAGGTCGATCTCGGGCTCGCGACCCTGGATCATCTGGGCGATGATCTTGCCCGTCATCGGCCCGGCGGCGTTGCCGAACACGTGGCCGGCGGCGACGAGCAGGCCCGGGCGGACCTCATCGATGACCGGGGCCATGTCGGTGGTGTACGGCAGCGCGCCGGCCCAGACGCGGGAGACCGCGGCGTCGCGCAGCCCGGGGAAGTCCTCCACCATCGACTGGATCGCGACGCCGATGCCGTGCAGCGTCGGGCGCATGTCGATGCTCGGCGGGTAGTCCATCGGGCAGCCGAGCAGGATCTCGCCGTTGGCGCGCTGCGCGACGAGCTGGAGCATCTCGAAGCCTTCCTCGGACTCGTACTCGCGCGTGAACGCCGCCGGATCCCAGCTCGGCAGGTGGCGGAACAGCGTGTACTGCTTGGCCGCCAACGCCCCGTAGACCACCGGCCCGATTTGCAGCGGCTGCGGCTCGAGGGCGATGACCTGCAGGCGCTCGGCGCCGACCGGGATCTCGACGCCGCAGTCGGCCAGCAGCGCGCTGCTCCATGCGCCGGCGCAGACGACGACGCGGTCGGCGTCGACGTCGCCGTGGTCGGTGGCGACGCCGACCACGCGGTCGCCGTCGAAGCGCAGCGCGGTGACCTCGACGCCCTCGCGGATGTCGGCGCCCTCGGCGCGCGCACCGATGCCGAGCGCCCGCACCACGGTCGGCGTGTTGATCTGCGCGTCCTCGGGCGAGAAGCTCGCGCCGAGAACGTCGGGGCGGATCGGCGGCGCGAGCGCGCGGACCGCGGCGCCGTCGATGAGCTCCATCTCGACGCCGTCCGCGCGCCGCGCGGCGACGAACTCCTCGAAGACGGCGCCCTGCTCCGGCGTCGTGAAGTAGATCATCCCGCCCTCGGCGCGGAACTCGAACGGCTCGGGGAGGTCCTCGAGCAACTGCGGGTACAACGCGCGGCCGGCGCGCGAGATCTCCAGCGCGAAGCCTGGGTTGCGGCAGTGCAGCCAGACGAAGCCGGGGTTACGCCCCGAGGCGCCAAAGGCGAGCTCGCGCTTCTCCAGCAGCGTGACGCTCAGGCCCTCGCGGGCGGCGAAATAGGCGACCGACGTGCCGACGATCCCGCCGCCGACGACCAGCAGGTCGCAGCTCATGCGCGACTCGCGGTCGAGGCGGGCGTGAGCAGCTCCAGGACCTGCGCGGCCTCGACGGGGTCGTGCGCCGCATGCTGCTGGTAGTAGGCCTTGCGGCTGACCCGGTACTGACCGACGGCGTGCATGTCGGCGAGCATCTCGGCGAGCTTCAAGGCCATCAGGTTGGGATTGACGACCGCGATGTCGGCCAGCTCGGTGGCGCCGCGCAGGATCGCCTGCTCGTAGCAGGCAGCGACGATCGTGCAGCCGAGCACGACGACCTCGCTGTTGTCTTCGTCCATGACCTCCACGCAGCGCGTGTACGTGTCGCGGGCGACGGCGCCCGGGTCGGCCATCATGTCGCTCAGGAACCAGTCGATCGAGGAGACCGAGCGGCAGTTGGACTCCAGGCCGTAGAGGCGGATGAGGTCCTCGATGCAGGGCATGGCCTTGTGCTCGTCGGTGACCAGCGAGAAGCGGTGGCCGAAGAGCCGCGCCAGCGAGACCGAGGCCTCCAGCGCGCCGACCACCGGCATGTCGGTCAGCTCGCGCGCCGGCACGAGCGCCGGGTCGTAGCAGCAGCCGATGACGAAGGCGTCGAAGCCGTCGCGCTCCGCCTCGACGACCGCCTTGAGCACCTCGACCTCGGCCAGATGCTTGGGCACGTAGTACTCGATGTTGCGGGGGCCGGCCGTCAGATGCCGGATCTCGACCTCGGTGCCGCCGCGCACGGCGGGCAGCAGCGTCTCGGAGATGATGTCGTCGTACTCGTCGGTGCCGAAGGGGTTGAGGAAGCAGATCCGAGGCAATCGAGAACTCCTTTAGTGAGCGTAACCGCTGTAATAGTCGTTGGCCGCCGTGACCTGCTGCGCCCCGTCGGCGAAGCGGTCGGCGTCGAAGGAGGCCAGGAGCCGGTCGCGCCCGTGGCCCGCGATCTCCTTGGCCAAGAGCTCGGCGCTCAACGGGGCCAGCAGCATGCCGCGCCCTGACCAGCCGTTGAGCGAGTAGAGCCCGGGCGCCGCGGCGTGCGCGCCGACCAGCGGGCGCTTGTCGGGCGTCGTGTCGTAGACGCCCGCCCACTGGCGGATGACGCGCAGCTCGGCGAGCTTGGGCGCTTTCTCGAGGATCACGCGCGAGGTGCGGCCGAGGAAGCGCAGGGTCGACTCCTCCGAGAAGCCGAATGGCTCCTCGGGGTCGACGACGCCGGCCACCAGCTCGCCGCGCAGGGTCTGGTTGAACCAGCCCTCCTGTGGGCGGTAGAAGGTGACCGCCGGCGTCATGAACGGTCGGCTCGGCTCGGTGACGAGCACCTCGCGGCGCAGCGGCGTGTTGGGGATCGCGACGCCCAGCTCGGCGCCGAGCTGCGCGGAGCGGCCGCCGGCGGCGTTGACCACCGCGTCGCCGGCGATGGTCCGACCGGCGGCGGTGACGGCGCCGGTCACGCGACCGGCGGTGATGTCCAGGCCCGTCACGGTGTCGCCGAGCACGAATTCGACGCCGGCCTCGCGGGCGAACAGGTAGTAGGCG
>JAOPZG010000670.1 GCA_025964215.1 Conexibacter sp. | reverse complement strand
TTCCCGCCCGCGGGCCGCGCCGCCGCCGCGCGCTCCGCCACGCGGCCGCGCAGCGCGTCGAGCTCCGGCTCCGAGAGTCGCCCGGTCAGCCGCGGCGCGACGAGCTCCAGCGTCTCGGCGAGCACGTCGGCCTCGCGCGCGGCCGACAGCGACCGCGCGATCTCCCGCAGCGCCGTGTTCTCGCGCTTGTAGGCCTTGCCATCGAGGTCCGGCCGCGCGAGCCGCAGCAGCGCGCGCGCCTTCTTGATGTCCTTGCGCGCGTCGTGGACCGCGGTGGTCGCGTCGTCGCCCTCGCGCAGCGCGTCCTCCGCGTGGCGCAGCCGCTCGGCGAGCACCGCGCGCAGCGCGTCGGGGACGGGCAGGTCGAGGTCGAGGCGGTAGCTCATCGGCCCCGTGGATGGTAGATCAGGACACCACGATCACGCGAGCGTCTTCACCGAATCGGCCAGCCACGTGAGCAGCTCGTCCAGCACGGCCTCCTCGCCGGCCGGCGTGCCGTCGGTCGCCGCGCGAACCAGCTCGCGCTTGCGGTCGATGACGGCGGCGATCTGCTCGTCGATCGTGTCCGCGGCGAGCAGGTACCACGCCGTGACCGCCTCGTCCTGGCCGATCCGGTGGACGCGATCCTCGGCCTGGTCGTGCGCCGCCGGGGTCCATCCCAGCTCCACGAACGCGACGTTCGAGGCGGCCGTCATCGTCAGCCCGACGCCGGCCGCGTCGAGCGAGCAGACGATCAGCCGGCAGCGCTCGTCGGTCTGGAAGCGCTCCACCTGCTCGGCGCGCGCGTCGGCGTCGAGCCGCCCGGTCGCGCACGCGGCGTCCGGGAAGGACGTCAGCAACCGGTCGCCGATCTCGCGGTGGCGGGTGAAGACCACCAACTTCTCGCCGGTGTCCAGGAAGGTCGAGATCCACTCGGTCGCCGCGTCGAGCTTGCCGCGCGCGGCCATCAGCGCGAGCTGCGTGATCTGCACGAGCGCCTTGGCCCGCCGCGCGCGCTGCTCGGCGTCGCGCCCGCGCTCGCGGACGGCCGCGTCGCGCGCCTCCTCCTCCAGCCCGGCGACCTCCTCGGCGAAGCGCGCGTCCGCCTCGGCCTGCTCGCGGACCCAGCGCGCGACGTCGGTCTGCGCCGCGCGGTACTCGCCGTGGTTCGCGATGCTCACCGGCACGATGACGCGCTGCTTGGCCGGCAGGTGGCGGAGCACGTCGGCCTTGCGGCGGCGGACGAAGCAGGTCCGCCGCAGCCGCCGGTTGAGCACCGGGAGCTCCTGGCCCTTGCTGTAGACGCGCGCGAAGCGCCGCGCGCCGCCGATGGCGTCGAGGCGGTCGAGGATCCGCAGCTGCGGGGCGAGCTCCTCGGGCCGGTTGAGCACCGGCGTCCCGGAGAGGAGCAGGACGATCGCGTCGTCGTCCAGCGTCGCCGCGATCTCGGTCACCGCGCGCGTGCGGCGCGCCGCCGGGTTCTTGCAGAAGTGCGACTCGTCGAGCACGAGCGCCTGCGGCGGCGCGTTGTCGGTCAGCGTGTGGACGACGTCGTAGCTGGCGACCGCGATGTCCTGCCCGGCGATCACGTCGCCGCCGGAGAGCCCGCCGCGCGTGCGGTGCGGGAGCCAGCGCTCGGCCTCCCGCAGCCAGTTGAGCCGCAGCGAGGCGGGGCAGACGATCAGCGCGGGATAGGCGTCGGCCGCCTCGAGCGTCGCGAGCGCCTGGATCGTCTTGCCGAGGCCCGGCTCGTCGGAGAGGAACGTCCGCCGGACGCGCAGCGCGTAGTCGACCGCGGCGCCCTGGAACGGGCGCAGCGGACCGGAGAGCCCGTCGACCTCGACGCGCCCGTCCTCGGCGCCGGAGAGCAGCTCGAGCTCGACCGCGGCGCCCGCGCGGAGCGAGGCGGCGTCGAGGAGCGGCAGGATGTCGACGTCGCCCTGGAGCTCGGGGCGCGCTTCGAGCAGCGAGCGCAGCCCGTCGCTGCCGTCGAGCGCGACCCACCACGAGTCGAAGGTCCGCGCCACCTCGCCGAGCGGCTCGAGCTCGGGCTGCAGCTCCGGGTGGCAGCGCCGGCAGAGGCGGAGGCCCAGCTCGCCCGCGGCGTTCTCGGCGATCCCGACGTCGCAGCGATGCGCGACGTCCACGACCGCCTCGACGCTCAGCGACGGCTGCTCGAAGCGGCCCTGGATCTGGCTGCGGACCTCGGGCGTGGCGGTGAGCTTCCCCACGCGGTCGAGCTGCTCGCCGAGCGCCTCGAGGCACGCCTCGCGCGCGGGGATCCACCAGCGGCCGAGCGCCGCGTCGTGGCGGTGGTCGGGCAGCGTGGCGAGCGCGGCGCTGACGGCGGGATCCGGCGTCGTCGCGACGACCACGCCGACGACGCCCGGCTTGTGCTCGCAGAGGTGCGCGACCGCGGTCGCGCCCCGCGGCAGCCCGCCGAGGACGTCGAGCAGCCGCTCGGCGTCGTGCTCCAGCGCGATGTACGGATGGGCGGCGAGCAGCGCGCGGATCGCGATCGCGCCGGCCGGGATCGCCGGCACGCTCCAGCGATCCTCCTCGCGCCCGGCCTCCTCGACGACGTCGGGCAGCACGCACAGCTCGCCGGCGAGGCGATCGCCGTGCACCGTCGTCACCACGAGGTGCGATCCCAGCAGCGGCTCGACGCCGACTCTCGGCGTGGGCCGGTCCATGGCTTGCAGGCTAGCTGCACCCGGCTCCTCCTCCACGACCGCCGCGCGCCGGCGCGCTAGCGTCACGCCATGGCCGCCGCCGACGAGACCCCGACGATCCTCGCGTGGGGCGGCGGGCCCGCCGCGTTCCGGCGCTGGCTCGACGTCTTCTACGACCTGGTCGAGCAGGACCCCGAGCTCGCGCCGGTCTTCGGCGGCACGGTCAGCGAGGAGCACCGCGACCACGTGACCGCGTGGTGGGTCGAGGTGATGGGCGGTGCGGCGACGTACACCGATGGGCACGGCGGCTACGCGCACATGCTCGCCAGGCACGTCGGCCTGGCGATCACGCCGCAGCAGCGGCTCCGCTTCGTGACGCTGCTCAGCGCGGCGGCCGACGACGCCGGGCTGCCGGCCGATCCTGAGTTCCGCGCCGCGGTGATGGGCTACGCGGAGTGGGGGAGCCGGTTGGCCCAGCACAACTCGCAGCCGGGCGCCGAGACCGTCGCGCAGGCGCCGGTCCCGCGCTGGGGCTGGGGCGTCGCCCCGCCGTACGAGCCGTAGGCCGCGGCGCGTCGCGCTAGCGGGCGAACATGATCACGCCGACGCCGACGAGGCAGATCAGCGCGCCCGCGAGGTCCGAGCGGTCCGGGTGGAAGCCGTCGAACGCGACGCCCCACAGCAGCGAGCCGACGATGAAGACGCCGCCGTACGCCGCCAGGACGCGGCCGAACTCGTTGCTCGGCTGGAGCGCCGCGACCAGCCCGTAGACGCTCAGCGCCACGAAGCCGCCGAGGACGCACAGCACGCCCTTGTGCTCCTTGACGCCGACCCAGACGAGGTACGCGCCGCCGATCTCGCAGATCGCCGCGGCGACGAACAGGACGATGGCGCGCGCAGCGGTCACGCGCGCCATCGTCGCAGGCGCCGCGGCCGGGCCTCAGCCCACGAGCTCCAGCGAGAGCTCCCAGAGGCGCTCGGCGCTCTCCGGGTCCAGCGCGTAGGCCGCGACGCCGGCGCCCGCCTCGGGCGTGACCTCGGCGAGCACCTCGGCCTCGTTGTCGTCCTCGAAGTAGCGCCCGCCGATGCCCTCGAGCTGCGGCGAGGTCGCGAGCAGGACGCTGGTCGACGCGCCTTGCTCGATCGACTTGAAGGTGAACTGGCCGGAGTCGCGCAGCGCGGCGAGCGCCCCGGGCTCCATATGGCGCGAGAGGTTGGTCTCCGCGATCGCGCCCGGGTGGACGGCGTTGGCGAAGATGCCGTCGTCCGCCCAGCGCCGCGTCGCCTCGACGGCGAGCAGGATGTTCGCGGTCTTCGACTGGCCGTAGGCGAGCCACGGGTCATAGGCGCGGTCGGTGAAGTTGATGTCCTCGAAGACCACCGGGGAGCGCAGGTGGCCGCGCGAGCTCAGCGAGACGACGCGGGCGTTGCCGGAGGCCGCCGCGAGCGCGTCGTGCAGGCCGACCGTCAGCGCGAAGTGGCCGACGTGGTTGGTCGCGAACTGCTGCTCGATCCCGGCGGCGTCGAGCTGGAGCTCGGGCAGCGCCATGACGCCGGCGTTGTTGATCAACAGGTCGAGCGGACCGTCCCAGGCCGCGACGAACGCGGCGACCGACGCGAGGTCGGCGAGATCGAGCGCGCCGACGCTCACCGCCGTGCCCGTGCTCGCCGTGATCTCGGCGGCGACGCGTGCGCCGGCGGAGGCGTTTCGGACCGCCAGCGTCACCGCGGCACCCGCGCTCGCGAGCGCCCGCGCCGTCTCGACCCCGATCCCCGACGAGCCGCCGGTGACGACCGCGCGCTTGCCCGACAGGTCGATGCCCGCGATCACCTCGGCGGCGGTCGAGTCGAAGCCGAACGGGGTGGAGATGCGGTCTGCGGTGGGCATGACGTCCACTGTACCACCGAAGCGGAGGCTAGCTCCGTTTGTACTCGCCCAGCGCGCGCTCCATCTCGCCGGCAAGGACATCATGTCGGTAGGGCCCCGGCCGCCGCAGCGCCTCCAGCACCTGCGCCTGGCTCCGCGGGTCCTTGTCCTGGCTCATCTTCACCTTGCAGGTGAAGCGCGCGATCGGGATGCGGAGGCCGACGGTGCCCGGCGCGAGGCGGGCGGCGACGTCGGCCTCGAGGTACACGGGCTCCTCGACGTGCTGCTCGAAGCGCGCGACCAGGCGCGTCAGGACGCGCACGTTCTCCTCGGGCTCCAGGACCTCCGGGACGCCGTGGCAGTGGGCGACGCTGAAGTTCCAGGTCGGGGCGCGGACGCCGAGCTCGGAGTACCAGCTCGGCGAGATGTAGCCGTGGACGCCCGCGATGATCAGCAGCACCTCGCGACCGCTGCCAAGGCCATGGACTTGGTCGTCCGGCCGGCCGAGGTGGGTGACGACGGCGAGCCCGCCGCGGCCGTCCTCGCGCTCGTCGAGGAGCATCGGGTAGTGGGAGGCGACGAGCTCGCCGTCGTGCTCGCTGACGATCGTCGCCCACGGGTTCTCGGCGATCAGCCGGCGGACGACGGCCTCGTCCTCCACCGCGTGCTCGGGGGTGTGGCGCATGGCGCCAGTATCCCGAGCACGCCGCGACGGCGGCGCGAGCGCTACCAGGGCGCGGGCGCGTAGTCCTTCAAGAAGACGCCGTGGACGTCCTCGCCCGCCTCGCCGCGGACGATCGGGTCGTAGACGCGGGCGGCGCCGTCGGTGAGGTCGAGCGGCGCGTGGAAGCCCTCCTCGGCGAGGCGCATCTTCGTCGGGTGCGGGCGCTCGTCGGTGATCCAGCCGGTGTCGACGCTCGTCATCAGGATCCCGTCGGCGAGCAGCTCGCCCGCGCTCGTGCGCGTGAGCATGTTGACCGCGGCCTTCGCCATGTTGGTGTGCGGATGGCCGGGGCCCTTGTAGCCGCGGCCGAACTGGCCCTCCATCGCCGAGACGTTGACGACGTAGGTGCGGCGCGCGGTCGAGGACGCGAGCGCGGCGCGCAGCCGGCTGATGAGGATGAACGGCGCGGTCTCGTTGCAGAGCTGGACCTCGAGCAGCTCGACCGGGTCGACCTCGTCGACGACCTGGCTCCAGCTGTTGTGCTCGTGGAGGTCGGGGGCGAGGCCGCCGGCGTCGATCGCGGTCCCGGTGGCGATCCGCTCGGGCGAGGCGGAGCCGGCGGTCAGCGCGAGCGCGGTGAGCGCTTGAGGCGTGGGGGACCAGTGGGACGCGTCGAGCTCCCCGGCGCTCGCGAGCGCGTGGCCCGCGCGGCCCAGCGTCAGGACCTCCGGCAGCGGCCCGGCCGGCAGCGGCGCGTTCGCCGTCCGCGTGAGGTGCGCGTACGCGCCCGGCGAGCGCCGCACCGTCTGCGCGGCGTTGTTGATGAGGATGTCGAGCGGCCCCCGCGCGGCGACCTCGTCGGCCAGCGCGACGACCTGCGCGGGGTCGCGCAGGTCGATCCCGACGATGCGCAGGCGCCCGATCCACTCAGCGCTGTCCTCCATCGCCGTGAAGCGCTGGACGGCGTCCTGCGGGAAGCGCGTGGTGATCGTCGTGTGCGCGCCGTCGCGCAACAGCCGCAAGGCGATGTACATGCCGATCTTCGCGCGACCGCCGGTGAGCAGCGCGCGGCGGCCGGTCAGGTCCGTGCGCGCGTCGCGCCGAGCGTGGTTCAGCGCCGCGCAGGCGGGGCAGAGCTGGTGGTAGAACGCGTCGACCTCGACGTAGCGCTGCTTGCAGACGTAGCACGCACGCGCCTTGCGCAGCGTCCCCGCGCTGGCGCCCGTAGTCCCCGAGCGCAGCGCGCGCCCCTGCGTCTCGTCGTCGATCCGCCCCGGCGCGCCGGTCGCGGTCGCGGCGGTCACCGCCTCGTCGTTCGCGCGGACCGCATCGCGCCGCTCGCCACGCCGCTGCTCCTTGACCGCCTTGAACAGCCGCCCCGTGGCACGCCGCACCGCCACCGCGTCCGGATGCTCGCTGGGAAGCTGCTCGGCCTCCGCCAGCACGCGCAGCGCGTCGGCGAGGCGATCGGGGTCGATGCCGTCCATGTCCCGCCGAAGGGTAGGGCGCGGCCTACGGCACCCGCACCCTCATCCACGCCCGCACCTTCGGCTCCTTGGTCACCCGCGGCTGCGAGGTCGACCGCCCGCCCGTCAGCCCGCCGGCTGCGGTCAGCAGCGAGGTCGTCGCCGCCTCGTCGAGGCCCGGCGCGTAGGGGTGGGCGCAGACGTCGGCGGGCAGGCGCGAGAGCTTGGCCGGGCCGGCGTGGGTCATCGCGTCGTCGATCAGCGCGAAGGTGACGGAGTCGAGCGCGGTGCCGATGTGCGACACCTTGCGGCCGGGGCAGACCGACTGGATCAGGACGTTCGTCGCGCCGGCGAGCGCCGAGGTCGGGTGCGGGCCGGTCTGCGGCTGGACGGTCTCGTCGTCGCTCGAGCGGACGGTCGTCCAGGAGGTCGGGCCGGGTGTCTCGTCGGGCCCGGCGTTCAAGGCCTTCAGGAACTGCGAGCCCGCGCCCTGCTGCCAGCCGGCGGGGATGCAGCCGGGCGCCTTCGCGCACGCGGCGCGGTCGCCGAGGATCGTGCCGTGCTGCGTGCCGGCGGCGGCGATGACGTCGGAGACCTTCGCGCGCAGGCTCGGCCAGTAGGTCAGCGCGACGCGCGGGAGCAGCCCGCCCTGGCTGATCCCGAAGACCGCGACCTTGCGCCCCGCCCGCCGCGACATCACGCGCAGGCCGTTGACGAGGTACTGGACCGAGACCTGGACGTCGGCGGTCGTGAAGTTGGGGTAGTCGACGTAGCAGACCGGCGCGCCGTAGCTGTCGAGCGCGCCCTTGCCGATGGCGTAGGCCTCGGCGCCGCTCGCGCCCGTGCCGGTCACGAGCATGATCGGCGTGCGCTTGGCGTGGTCGATCGCGCCGACGCAGTGCAGCGCGCGGTCGAGCGTCGCGGGCTTGACGGTGAGCTCGGGCTCGACGTACTTCGAGGCGGCCGCGTGGGCGGTACCGCTGAGGGCGACGCTCAGCGCGAGCGTCAGGAGGACCAGGAGACGGCGTGGGGACATGCGCACCAACCTACGGATTCGCCGCCGCGGCGGCGACAATGCGCGCGTGAGCGACCTCCAGTTCGTCCTCGCCGCGCTGTTCGTCTCGGCCGCCGGCCTCAACGCGCTCGCCAACTGGCTGAACGTGCCCTACCCGATCCCGCTCGTGCTCGGCGGGCTGATCCTGGGGCTGCTCCCCGGGATCCCGGACGTCCAGCTCGACCCCGACCTCGTGCTGCTCGTCTTCCTGCCGCCGTTGTTGTACTCCTCGGCGTTCTTCTTCGACCTGCGCGCGCTGCGCGGCGACGCGCGGGTGATCTCGCTCAACGCCATCGGGTTGGTCATCGCCACGACCGTGGCGGTCGCCGTGCTCGCCCACGCGCTGATCGACCTGCCGTGGGCGATGTCCTTCGCGCTCGGCGCGATCGTCTCGCCGACCGACCCCGCGGCGGCGACCGCGATCATGCGCCGGGTCGGCGCGCCGCGCCGCATGGTCAACGTCCTCGAGGGCGAGAGCCTGTTCAACGACGCGACCGCGCTCGTCGCCTTCAAGGTCGCGCTCGCCGCCGCGGTCGGCGAGAGCGTCTCGGCCGGCCACACCGCGCTCGACTTCTTCGCGGAGGCCGGCGGCGGCCTGCTCGTCGGCCTCGCGGTCGGCTGGGTGATCGGCGAGGTCCGCCGGCGCGTGACCGACATCAACACCGAGCTGACGATCTCGCTCTTCAGCGCCTACGGCGCGTTCATCCCGGCGCAGGAGCTCGGCGTCTCCGGCGTGCTCGCCGCCGTCACGTGCGGCGTCTACCTCGGCTTCCGCGCGCCGGAGATCGCCTCGCCGGAGAGCCGCATGCAGTCCGATGGCCTCTGGTCGACGCTCACCTTCCTGCTCAACGCGGCGCTCTTCATCCTCATCGGGTTGCAGCTGCCCTCGATCGTCGACGGCCTGCAGGGTCGCCCGGCCGGCCAGGTGATCGGCTATGCCGCGGCCGTCTGCGCGGCGGTGATCGCCGTCCGCTTCGCCTGGAACTTCCTCGTCACGGCGCTGATCCGGGCGATCGACCGGCGCCCGTCGCAGCTCGCGCGCCGCGCCGACTGGCGCGTCCGGGTCGTCGGCGGCTGGGCCGGGATGCGCGGCGCCGTCTCGCTGGCGGCCGCGCTCTCGCTCCCGCTCCACACCGACGGCGGCGCGCCGCTGCCCGGCCGCGAGCTGATCCAGTTCATCACCTTCGCGCTGATCCTCGTCACCGTCGTCGGCCAGGGGCTGACGCTGCCGTGGCTGATCCGGACGCTGCATGCCACCGAGGACGGGACCGAGGAGGAGCGCGAGGAGCTGCGGGCGCGGTTGAGCATCGCGCGCGCCGCGCTCGACCGGATCGGCGAGCTCGAGACCGAGGACTGGACGCGCGACGGCAGCATCGAGCGCGTCCGCAGGCTGTACGAGTTCCGCCAGCGCCGCTTCAAGATCCGGGCGGGGAAGATCGAGGACGAGGACGGCCTCGAGGAGGGCTCGATGCTCTACCAGCGGATGATGCACGAGATCTACGCGGCCCAGCGCCACGCGCTGCTCGGCCTGCGCAACGAGCGCCAGATCTCCAGCGAGGTCATGCGCCGGGTCGAGCGCGAGCTGGACCTGGAGGAGACGCGGCTGGAGGTCTAAGCCTCGTGCCACGGCGACATCCGCAGCGCCGGGCCGAAGCCCGCGGCGAAGAGCGCGCCGGCGCGGCAGCCCC
>JAOPZG010000653.1 GCA_025964215.1 Conexibacter sp. | reverse complement strand
GTCCGATCCAAGCGACCCGTCGAACCCATGGCAGCGTGGGCCGGATCACTCTGGCCTTACCAGCGACGGCCCGATCGTGGACGACTTGCCTTTGGGCTCGAACGCGAGTTGGAACGTTCGGGTTTCGGCCGACAATGGAGCCGGTGCTGAAAACACGTCATCCACGGTGAGCTTCGACAGCCCGCTGCTGGCGCCCGGTGTCACCACGGGGGTCGCTGGATCCGTGACGGAGTCCGAGGCCGAGCTGACGGGGACCGTCGACACGCTCGGTGCACAGACCACGTACCACTTCGAGTACGGCCTGACCACGAACTACGGCAGCAGAGCTCCGGCCTCCTTTGAAGCGCCCGCCGGCAACAGTCGCACGCCGCGGACCGTGACAAAGGCGATCACGGGCCTTCAGTCAGGTACGACATACCACTACCGGCTCGTCGCGAAGAATTCGGCGGGTGAGAACGCTGGCAACGACCGGACCTTCACGACCGAGGGCCCCGATGATGTCGCGCCGCATCGCGGCTACGAGCAAGTGACGCCGGCGGACAAGGAGGGAGCGCAGGTCGTCAGCGACTTCCATGTGCAGACGGCGGCAGACGGCTCCGCGATCGCGGTGAGCACCTCATCGGCGACGCCGGACGCGGTCGGCTCGCGGATGCGCGAGAACTACGTGAGCTACCGCGGCGCGAGCGACTGGACAGACTGGCAGAACATCGATGCCCCGCAGGATGCCGTGTCGGGGCTGTGGGACGCCTCGACCACGGCTGTGTCCTCGGACTTCGAGCACGCGCTCGTCCTAAGCAACCGGGCGCTGGCCCCGGGCGGGTTCGCGGGGGGAGGCAACATCTACATCAAGGATCTGCGCACCGGTGAGTACACCTTTGTCGCAGGTGCCCCGGGCAGCGTTGCCTATCGGGAGCTCGCCAGCGTGCAGTCCAGCGAGGGGGTCTACATGGCTGGCGCCCCGGACTTCAGCTGGATCCTGTTCTGGGGCGTTCCGCCCTTCTCTCCCGAAGCGACCGGGGGGGCCGCTGTGTACCGTTGGAGCCGCACCGGCGGGCTCTCGCTCGAATCGCGTCTGCCCGACGGGACCGTCGCGCCCTCCGCCGTGCAGCTGCCGGGTGGCAAGAGAGCGTTTCCCACGGCGTCCGCTCAGGGCGATGTCGTGGCGTTCGATGCGGGTGGAGTGTTCCGCCGCGCCAACGGTCAGACGACGGCGATTTCGGTCTCGCATATCGTGGGCGACCCGCCGGGCCCGCAGCCCGGACTGCTTGACGCAGTGACGCCCGACGGTCGATACGTGTTCTTCCACAGCTCTGTCCCGTTGACAACCGACGCCGTGGCAGCCGTCGGCTTGGACTTCGCTTACCGATATGACGCCGTCACCGATGAGTTGCGATTCGTGGCGCCCGTCACCCAGTTCAACGAGAACGCGGTGTATGGCGTGAGCGACGACGGAGAGACGGTCTACTTCGACGACAACAGCGGCGCCGAGGTGTGGCGGAACGGCCAGGTGCACAACATCACGGCCGACAGGGTGCTGCTGATCAACGGGTTCCAGACCTACGTCACCGCCAACGGCCGTTACTTCGCGTGGATCGGCAACGACGGTCAGGCACACCGCTACGACGCTGACACGGACCAGTCCGTCTGTGTGTCGTGCCCATCCGACGGGAGCCCGGGGGCAAGCACGCGCCTCTTCTCGTCGGGACGGGGCATCGGCAACCATCCACCGCGAGCGATGACCGAGACAGGCTTGATCTTCTTCGACACGGCGGCGCGGTTGGTGACGGCCGACCACAACGGAACCAAGGACGTCTACGCGTACGGCGATCGGCCGACGCTGATCAGTCCCGGCGATGGCGCATACGACGCGTTCTTCGTCGACGCCTCGGCGGACGGCAGCGATGTCTTCTTCCAGACCGATGAGGGGCTTGTCTCGCGAGACACGGACGAGTCTTCCGACGTCTACGACGCGCGGGTCGGTGGAGGCTTCCCAGCTCAGTCTCCGCCACCTCCACCGGCGCCTTGCGTCCGGGCCGAGTGTGGTGAGCTCGGGAGCGGGCCGGTGATCAGCCCGCCGGCGTCGAGCTCGACGACGGCCGGCAGCAGCGGCCCGAAGCGCACGAACCAGGAGAAGGTCGTGCTCTCGCTGAGCCGGGTGAGCTTCGGTTCGAAGTCGGTCCGGATCACGTTCAAGGCGTCGCAGCGCGGACGCGTGCGGGTGACCGGCTCGCGAGTCACCACGACGGTGCGCAACGTCGCCGGGGCCGGGACGTACTCGATCACGGCATCGCTCAGCAAGAAGGCGCAAGCCATGCGGCACGCCCACAAGAAGTTCAAGGTGTCGCTGAAGGTCAGTCTCTCCGGAGGTTGGGGTTCCGCGTCGGCCAAGTACTCCCGGACCCTCGGCAAGTAGGTGATGACCATGACGAGCACGACCTCGATGACCCTTCATCCGTCGCGCCGCGCGGCCCGCTTCGTGGTTGGCGCCGCGCTGGCGTTCCTCGTGGTGCTCTTGGCGGCGAGCTCCGCGCGCGCCGACCTGGCCTTCGACAGCGTGGGCGTCGCGCTGAACCAGCCGCCAGCGATCAACGTGGGCGATCCGGCGAATCCCTACGATGACTTCCCCTACGTGAACGCCGATGGGACGTTCGTCGATCCGCTGTTCTCGCGACAGGCCGGAGCCCATCCGGACCTCACGGTGGCGTTCAAGGTGCACACCAACCCGGACGGGACGCCGGCAGAGGGTGTCCGCGACGTGGATGTCGACCTCCCCAAGGGCTTGGTTGGCAACCCGACCGGCGTGCCCACCTGCCGGCCGGCCGACCTCGTCAACCCAGGCGCGGGTGGTGCCAACTGCGCGATGGGGGCGCAGATCGGCGTGGCCGAGATCGTGGGCTGGGCCAGCGGTGGTCGTTCGCAGGTCACCGTCGGGGTCTTCAACATTGCGCACGGGTCCGACGTCCCAGCACGATTCGGGTTCAACTACTCAGGCGTGATCGGACTCGTCACCGCGCGGGTCCGACCGGGCGACTACGGCATCTCCTCGGGGAGCTTCGCGATCTCGCAGGGTGAGGCAATTGAGTCTGTGCGACTTACGATCTGGGGCGTGCCAGCAGACGCGAGTCACGACTGGCTCCGTCAGGACCACGTGCAGCAGATCTTCGGGAACGGATTCAACACCCCGCAGCCGTTCCGCCTGAAGACCGAGGCACCGCGCGTGCCGTTCCTGACGTCGCCGCCGACGTGCAGCGGCGATCCGCTGTCGTTCACGATCCGTGGAGACTCCTGGGAGCACCCGGGGGTGTACGACACGCGCACGGTGACCGCGGATGAGGACGGCACACCGCTCCTCATGGAGGGCTGCGAGCGCGTGCCGTTCAAGCCGACCGCCGACGTGCGACCGCTCGCCCACGCCGCCGACGCACCTACAGGGCTGAACTTCGGTCTCCAGGTGCCGCAGCCTCAGGATCCGGACGGCATCGCGTCGGCACAGGTCCGCAGCGTAAAGGTGGTGTTCCCTCAGGGCGTCTCGGTCTCCCCATCCTCGGCCGCTGGCCTCGGCGCATGCGCGCCCTCGGAGATCAACCTGGGAACGAACGACCCGCCGACCTGTCCGGCGTCGTCGAAGCTCGGCACGATCACGATCGACACGCCGCTGTTGGATGATCCGCTCGAGGGTGACATGATCCTCGCCAAGCAGAACGACAACCCGTTCCACTCGCTCATCGCGATGTACATCGCGGTGAAGGGCCCCGGCTTCTACCTGAAGTTGCCTGGCAAGATCGACTTGGACCCGGTCACGGGTCAAGTGACGGCGACGTTCGACAACACGCCGCAGCTGCCGTTCTCCTCCATGCAGGTGGACTTCAACGGCGGCTCCCAAGCGCCGCTGGCCACGCCGACGGCGTGCGGGACCTACAACACGCACGTGGAGGTCACGTCGTGGACGTCCGACACGCCCGTCGGGCTGGACTCGCCGATGACGATCGACCAGAACTGCGGGCCGAAGCAGTTCGCGCCCTCGTTCTCGGCGGGGACGACGAACCCGCTCGCCGGGAAGTACTCGCCGTTCTCGTTCACGCTGACGCGGTCGGACGGCATGCCGTTCCTGTCGCAGATCAGCACGGCGCTCCCGGCAGGCCTGCTGGCGAACATCGGCTCGGTCCCCGAGTGCGATCCGACGCCGGCCGACGCGGGCTTCTGCCCGGCTGAGAGCAAGATCGGCACGACGTCGGTGCTCTCGGGTCCGGGTGCGCAGCCGCTGGGGCTGACCGGCAACGTGTACCTCACGGGTCCCTACAAGGACGCGCCCTTCGGCCTGTCCATCGCCGTGCCCACCGCCGGGCAGGCGGGGCCGTTCGACCTCGGGGTCGTGGTCGTGCGTGCCGGCATCTACGTGGACCGCAAGGCCCATGTCACGGTCAAGTCCGATCCGCTGCCCACGATCATCCAGGGCATTCAGCTGAGGCTCCGCCAGGTCAACGTCACGCTCGACCGGCCGAACTTCACGTTCAACCCGACGAGCTGCGCGAAGCAGTCGATCTTCGGGAGCTTCCAGGCGCTCGGTGGCGGCAGCAGCGATCAGACGGTGGCGTTCCAGCCCGGAGGCTGCGGGGACCTCGACCTCAACCAGAAGCTCGCGTTCAAGCTCACGGGCAAGAACACGACGACGGACGGCACGCACCCCGGTGTCAGCGCGACGCTGACGGACTCGGGTGGTGGGGCGAACCTCGCCAAGGTCGAGGCGAAGCTGCCGCTCTCCCTCGCGCTGGATCCGGACAACGCGCAGGGTCTGTGCAAGCCGGAGGAGCGGGTTGCCTTGAACTGTCCGAAGGCCTCGATCGTCGGCCAGGCGAAGGTGGTGTCGGTCCTCAAGGATCCGCTCACCGGGCCGGTCTACTTCGTCGAGGGCCTGCGGAAGAGCGCGACGGGGCGCACCATCAAGACGCTGCCGAAGCTCTGGATCCCGTTGTCGGGTGATGGGGTGACGATCGACCTCGACGCCGACTCGGCCGTCGACTCGAGCGAGCGGCTCGTGACGACGTTCCACGACATCCCGGACGCACCGATCAAGTCGGTCTCGTTGAACATCGACGGCGGGAAGCACGGGATCCTCGTGGTCTCCGGCAAGCCCAGCACCTGTGAGCGGGACCGGAACTTCGACATCCGGCTCACGGGTCAGAACAACGCGACGAAGGTGTCCACGGCGAAGGCCGCGATCGAGGGATGCAAGCCCTCCGTCAAGAGCGCCAAGAGCTCGTCGAAGTCGGTGACGCTCCGGGTCGGCAACCTCGGC
This sequence comes from Conexibacter sp., assembly GCA_025964215.1. Taxonomy (GTDB): domain Bacteria; phylum Actinomycetota; class Thermoleophilia; order Solirubrobacterales; family Solirubrobacteraceae; genus Baekduia. The sequence goes on along the minus strand of JAOPZG010000653.1, from coordinate 5,915 downwards.
GCCGGCAAGCTGACGGTCTCCGCCGGCGGGCTGCTGACGCGAGCCTCGCGGACGCTGCGCAGCGGCACCGAGGCGTCGATCACGGCCAAGCTGACGAGCAAGGCACGGGCGAGCCTTCGCCGTCACGCGAAGGTGTCGCTGCGGGTGAGCGTCGCCTTCAGCCCGAAGGGCGGCAAGGCGCTCGTGGCGACGAAGAGCATCACCGTGCGGAGATGAGCAGTCTCCTTTATTTCTGAGCATTGCCTGAGGGGCGCCAATCGGCGCCCCTCAGCATTTGGAGTTCGAGCAAAACACGTCTGTGTCTATTGACTCTCGTAAATACTTCTGGTTATGATCGGCTGGTACCGGCGTGCTGGTCGTTTCGCGTGCCGGGGGAAGTGGGATGGAGTCGCATGGGTCGTTCGAGTCTCGATGGATCGAGCGCTCGGCTCCTGGTCCTAATCAATCCGATGTCCTAACTACAGGAGGGTCCGCATGCGGATCAGGATGTCTTTGAAGCCCGTAGTGGCTGCTGCCGTGACCGTCGGCGCGCTTGCTCTGTCGTCATCTGCGATGGCCGTGACGCCGCAGGGTCAGTACGCGCCGTACAAGTACTGCCCGTACACGAACACGAACGTCATCTCGTGCGTGCTCTCGAAGTCGACGAGCGGCTCGATCAAGCTCGGCAACGCCACGGTGCCGCTGTCGGCCGCGACGCCGATCACGCTTCAGGGTGGCTTCGGCTACTCCACCGGCTTCGACTGGTACAACGCCGTCGGTGCCGACACGCTCGTCAAGCAGAAGCTGAAGGTCCCGGGCGGCCTGATCGGGCTCGTCAGCACGGGTGGCTTCTCGGGTCTGCTCATCGATCTCTTCAACGCCGCGGTCGCGTCGGTCAACGACGTCTACGCCACGGCTGAGCTCGCTGGGTCGATCCAGTTCAACTACCTCAACTTCGCTCTGGGTCTGAACGACCCGGCCGTCGTGCAGCCGATCCGTGTGCACCTCGAGAACCCGTTCCTCGGGTCCAACTGCTACATCGGCAGCACGGCGCACCCGATCGTCATGAAGCTCACGACGGGCACCACGGCCCCGCCTGCCGGCGTCACGCCGCTCGTCGGTTCCCCGGGCGTCCTGTCGTCGAACCCCGAGGGCACGATCACGACGAACACGGGTGTCCGGTTGGTCGACAACAGCTTCGCCGTTCCGGCGGCGTCGGATTGTGGCTACCTGCCGCTCGACAAGCTCGTCATCACGGCGGCCGTGAACCTCAAGGAGGGCCTCCCGTCCGCCGCCGGCAACAACGTGGCCGACTTGCGCGGCACGGCGAACCTCGCCGACCGCGCTGCGGTTCAGGCCAGCGCTTCCTGATCCACGCATGAGCGTCGGCCCGGGGCTCGATCGTGCCTTGAGCCGGTGATGTGACAAATGGAAGGGGCGCCCGAGAGGGCGCCCCTTTCGCGTTGCACGACCCGCCGCGCCGCCCTCAGGCCGCGCCGCCCTCAGGCCGCGCCGCGCGCCTCGCTCGCCCGATCCGCCGCCGACCGCAGGATCACCTCGTACCGATCGGCGACTCGATCCACCGTCTGCGTCTTCGCCCACGACTTCCCGGCCCGCGCGAGCTTCTTGCGCCGGCGCTTGTCGCGGATCAGCGCGTCGAGCGCCGTCTCCCAGTCGTCGTCCTCGACGAGCAGGCCGCCCTCGCGCTCGCCGAGCTCGCGGTACGAGCCGCGCGGCGACGCGAGCCAGGGCACCTCGGACGCCGCGTACTCCTTCACCTTGATGTTGGAGCGGGCGGCGTTGAAGGGGATGTCGACGATCGGCGCCAGGCCGATGTCGTAGCGCGCCATGTGGTCCGGCAGCGTGTTGAAGTGCACGGAGGGCTGGCGGACGTAGCGATCGCCGAGGCCAAGGTCCACGCCGACGCTCTCCACGCGCGCGTCCGGGTGGCGAGCGAGCACGCGCGCGAGCGTGTCGCGCAATCCGAGCTCGATCGCGTCTTCCGTGTGCTCGATACCGGCGATCCAGCCGATGATCAGCCCGTCGTGCTTCTGGCGCCGGCGACGGAGCTTGGGCGGCAGGTGGTTCTCGACGATCTCGATGCCGCCGATGCCCGCCGCCTCGTACTTCGCCTGGATCGCCGCGGTCGAGGCCATCATCACGTGGGCCATGCGGCCCATGCGCACCGTCTCGGCGAAGCGCTTCTGGCCGCGCAGCGCGCCGAGCGTCTTGTAGTTCGGGCTGCGTCGCGGGATCGCGGAGAGGTCGTCGTCGGTGTCCCACACGATCCCGACCCCGCGCGCCGCGAGCTTCGCCAGCGGCCGGCGCACCGCGTCCTCGCTGCGGCGGAACACGTAGACCACGTCGCAGTCGCCGAGCTCGCTCAGCCGGGGGTCGCCGGAGTCGTGCTCCGGCCAGACGATCTCGTGTCCGCGCCGCGCCATCGCCTCGAGCGGATACACCCCCCGGTAGTACGCGGCCGCCGTGGGTTCGAACGCTGCACCGATGCGCATCGGTCGAGCCTGCCGAGCGGGCAGCATGAGCACAAGCGCCGCGCGGCAGGGACCCGTGCCGGCTGGCACAGGAACGCCTGGGATCGTCACGCACGCGCGACTACGATCGCCGGACCGATGCGGCTCGGAGTCCTCTACACGACCGACGTCTACAACTCGATCTACCGCGCGGTGCTCCCGGCTGAGGCGCTGCGGCGCAAGGGCCACGACGTGCGCCTCGTGCGCCACGACGACCTGACGCGCGTCCCGATGGAGCACTTCACCGATCGGGACGTCGTGCACATCTTCCGGCGCTCAGACCGCGTGGTGGCGAAGTTCGCCGACGCCCTCCGCGCGCGCGGGATCGCCATCAGCTACGACAACGACGACGACGTCCGCCTCGCGCCGCAAGAGAGCGACTTCTACAAGAAGCACCGGGGCCCCGGCCTCCAGAAGGTGTTCAACGACCAGGTGGCCCTGATGCGCCGCGCCGACCTGATCACAACCACCACGGAGACCCTCGCGCAACGATGGGCCGCCGAGGTCGAGCGGCCGATCGAGGTCGTCCCCAACTTCGTCGGCGACCAGAGCTTCGTGAAGGGCCCGCGCAACGCGGACGGCCTCCTCATCGGCTGGGTCGCCGGCCTCGAGCACATCGCCGACGCGCGCCGGCTGAAGATCACGCAGGTCCTGCAACGCGTGATGGAGCGGCGGCCCGAGGTCCGCGTCATCACCATGGGCGTGCGCCTCGACCTCGACGCGTCGCGCTACACCCACCACGAGCACATCCCGCTGCATCGGCTCTGGGCGGAGGTCCGCAAGTTCGACATCGGCCTCGCCCCGCTCTCCGACATCCCGATGAGCTACGCGCGCTCCGACATCAAGGTGAAGGAGTACGCCGCCGCCGGCGTGCCGTGGGTGGCGTCGAAGCGCGGCCCCTACGAGGGCCTCAGCCCGAAGTGCGGCGGTCTCACCGTCGACGACGACGGCTGGGAGGCCGCGCTCGTCGAGCTCGCCTCCTCCCGCTGGAAGCGCGGTCAGCTCCGCCGCTGCGCCGAGCGCTGGGGGCGCTCGCAGCGCATCGACAAGCACATCGGCCAGTGGGAGGCCGTGTGGGAGCGCGCCGCCGCCGCGGCGAAGCAGAGCGTCGCGGCTTAGCTCGGCTTCAGCCGCAGGTCGAACTCCATCGTCGCCTTGGCGGTGACGTTGACGAAGCCTCCGACGGATGGGGCGGTCATGCCGAACTCGGACCAGGGGAAGGTGAGGGAGCCGACGGCTTGGAGCGTGAGGGCGTGAGGCTGAGTTGGAGGGGCACGGTCTCGGTCTTGGTGGTGCCGTGGATCGTGAAGGCGCCGGTCGCGGGCATCTTGAGGACCTTGCCGGAGGTCGCGCCGGAGGGCAAGGTGATGGACTTGGTCAGCTTGAAGGTCGCCGTCGGGTACTGGTCGCTCTCCAGGCCGATGGAGTGGATCCGCTGGTCGCGCTGGGCCTTGTCGCTGGGGAGCGTGCTGACGTCGATCCCGAAGGACGCCGCGGTGACCGTGACCGTCGTCCCAGACTGCTTCAGCGTGGCGCCGCCGGTGATCTGCGAGGTGCGGCCGACCGCGTCGTTCTGCGCGGCCAGGAACGCCAGCTTCTCGCGGACGCGGTAGCCCGCCTTGGAGCCGGTCCCGATCGTCCAGGCGCCGGCGACGCCAGCACGCGCCGGCGTCGTCGCAGAGCTCCCCGCAGCAGCCGCCGGCGTCGTCACCGAGAACCTCTTCGGCGACGACGTCGGGAACAGCAGGAAGTACGCCGCCGCCAGCGCGCCGACCACCACGACCAGTCCGCCGCCGGCGACGTAGGCCAGCCCTCGCTTCGTCCTCAGCCGTGCGCGCATGCGCGCAAGCCTATGAGGACTCGCTGGGCGTCTCCTGAGCGCGCCGCGCGACGAGCACCGCGAAGCGATGGTCCTTGAACAGGCAGTCGGCCGCGTCGAAGCCCGCCTCGCGCAGCCAGCGCAGCTGGGACTCGACGTCGGCGGGCTGGTCGTGCGCCATGCGCTCCAGCGCGCTCGCCCACTCGGCGTCGTCGGTCCCCGCCGCGCGCGCCGCGGCCTCGTGCCACGCGCGGTAGCGGCGGTCGAAGCACGGCGTCGGCCCGGCGACCTGCTCGGCGTTGACGAAGACGCCGCCCGGCGGCAGCGCCTCGCGCACGCGCGCGAAGAGACGTCGCTTGCCCGCGTCGTCGAGGTGGTGGATCGCCAGCGCGGAGACGACCGCGTCGAACGGTCCCGCAGGCAGCGGGTCGGCGAGATCCGCGACGTGGACCTCGGCGCGTGCGCCGAGCGCGGCACGAGCCTGCTCGAGCATCGCCGGCGCGCCGTCGGTCAGGACCAGCTCGGCGTCGGGGTAGGCCGCCGCGACGCGCGCGGCCAGCATCCCGGTCCCGGCACCGAGGTCGAGCACGCGCCGCGGCGGGCGGCCGAGCAGCTCCAACGCGTCGACGGCGGTGCCGTAGAAGGCGTCGAAGGGCGGGATCAGCCGGCGGCGCGGCGCCTCGTAAGCGGCCGCGTGGGCGTCGAAGGTCGCGGGGGCACTCCGGGGAGAAGAGGTCGTCATGACGTACAAATGTACGTTATGACGTACAGCTTGTCCAGCCGGGCCCTCCGTCACCATCCCCATCACGATGCTCGGCCTCCTCGCCACCGCGGCGCTCGCGACAGCGACCGCCACGCCCGCGTGGCATCCCGACACCACCGCCGCCGAGGCCTTCGCCGCCACGCGCCGCGGCACGACGAGCTTCGCGGTCCGGACCGAGTGCGGCGAGTGGGGCCGCCGCCAGGACGCGCACGTCCCGTCGGCCTCCGTCCTCAAGGCCATGCTGCTGGTCGCCGAGCTCCGCCGCGCGGACGTCCGCGACCGCGCGCTCACCACCCAGGAGAAGGCGCTCCTGAGCCCCATGATCCGCCGCTCCGACAACGACGCCGCGACGCGCGTGCTCGGCCTCGTCGGCGGCGCGCGCCTCACGCGCGACGCCCGGATCTGGGGCATGCGCGCCTTCCAGCTGCGCAGCCCGTGGGGCCTGAGCCAGATCACCGCCCGCGACCAGACGCGCTTCTGGCTGCACCTCGACGCGCGCCTCCCGCCACGTCACCGCGCCTACGGGCTGACGCTGCTGCGCACGATCGTCCCGCCGCAGCGCTGGGGCGTCGGGCGCGTCGCGCCCCGCGGCTGGACGTTGCACTTCAAGGGCGGCTGGGGCTCCGGCACCGGCGCCGTCGACCACCAGGTCGCGCTGCTCACGCGCGGCACCCAGCGCGTCGCGCTGGCGATCATGACCACCAGCCAGGGCACGCACCTCTACGGCCAGGCATCCCTCGAAGGGATCGCGCGCCGCCTGCTCAGCGGCCTCGCGGCGACACAGCGCGTCTGCTGAGGCCGCGAAGCCCTACTTCGCCTTCGT
>JAOPZG010000638.1 GCA_025964215.1 Conexibacter sp. | reverse complement strand
CGGCGCCGCGCCGGGCCCATCGCGCCCAGCGCCGCCGCCCCGGCCTCGTCGGCGACCACGAGCACGCTGTCGCTGTGCTCGACCACGTGCCGCAGCCCGTCCCGGACCAACCCCGTGTTGATGGGGACGAGCACCGCGCCGAGCAGCGCGGTCCCGAGCCAGAGCGCCAGGAACGGCAGGCCGTTGGGCAGCATCACCGCGACCTTGTCTCCCGCGCGCACGCCCGCGAACGAGAGCGCGGCGGCCGCCTGCTCGGCCCGCGCGAGCAACGTCGCGTAGTCCACCGACTCGGCGCCGCACACCACGGCCCGCGCCTCCGGGCTCAGCGCCGCGCGCTCGCGCAGCACCTGCGGGATCGTCGCCCCCGCGGCGTCCGCCGCCGCGACGTAGCGGCTCACGCCGTCTCGGGCAGGAACGCGACGCCGTCGACCTCCACGCCCGCGCCGAGCAGCAGGTCCGCCACGCCGACCGCGGCGCTCGCCGGCGGATCGGTCGGGAAGCGCTCGGCGCGCACCGCGCTGAACTCCCCGTACGTCGACAGGTCCGTCAGGAACGCGTTGAGCTTGACGACGTGCGAGAGCCCCGCGCCGACCTGCCCGAGCAGCAGCTCGATCTGGTCGAGGATCACGGCCGTCTCGGCGCCGACGCCGCCGCCCACGACCGCGGTGCCGGACGCGTCGAAGCCGACCTGCCCCGAGATGTGGATCCACGTGCCGCCCGGCGCCGGGATCACCACCAGCTCGCTGAAGGCGCCGAAGGAGGACGGGATGCGGGTGATGGACATGATCTTGCTCAGCTCTCAGGGTCGTCGAGGTCCGCGTCGCCCTCGGAGAGCGCGACGCGGGTGTGGCGGGTGTGGACGCGGTAGAGGTCGGCGGCGTCCTGGGGCGCGCGCCGGCCGATCGCGTCGAGGATCATGCGGTGCTCGGCCATCGCCAGCTCCAGCCGCGGCAGCCGCGTGTAGGCCAGGCGGTGCGGCGCGGTGCGCTGCCACAGGCTCGAGGTGATCTCGTACAGCAGCTCGAGCCCCGAGGCGCGTAGGAGCAGCAGGTGCAGGTCGCCGTCGAGGCGCAGGTAGTCGGCGACCTCGCCTGCCGTCGCGTGGCGCTCGGCCTGCGCGTTGATCGACCGCGCCTCGGCCAGCTCGTCGTCGCTGATCCGCAGGGCGGTCTCGGCGATCAGGATCGGCTCGAGCGCCTCGCGCGCGGAGTAGAGCTGCACGAGCGAGCGCCGCGTCACGCGCGTGACGCGCGCGCCGACGTCGCGCTCGAGCACGACGAAGCCCTCGCTCGCGAGCTCGCGGAACGCCTCGCGCACCGGCGAGCGGCTGACCTCGTACTCAGCGGCGACCGCGTCCTGCTTGATCCGCTCGCCCGGCTTCAAGCGCCCGGCGACGATCGCCTCCCGCAGTCCGCGGGCCACGCTCGCCGCCAGGGGCTCCTTCACCGGGCCGTGCTCTTCAGCCATTCCGCCGTCTCCTCCAGCGCGCCGGTCATGGCGTCGATGGTCCAGTCGAGTGCCTCGTCGTCGAGCGTCGTGCAGAGCGCCATCTCGCCGTCGGGGCCGAAGAAGACCCCGCGGTCGATCGCGGCGAGGTGCAGGTACGCGCCGGTCTCGCGGTCGGGCTCGCCGGCCTCGTCGACCACGCAGCTCCCCAGCACCGAGCCCTCCCCCGTGACCTCGAGCTGCAGCCCGACCGTGCGCGACGCGTCGCGCAGCGTCGTGCGCAGCCGCTCGGCGCGGTCGTCCATCTGCGCGATCCGCTCCGCCGTGAGGTCGGTCAGCGCGACGAGGCCCGCCGTGCACGCCAGCGGGTTCCCGTTGAACGAGCCGCCGTGGTAGACGCTGCCCTCGCGGCGCGAGTCCAACAGCCCCAACAGCTCGCGGCTGCCCGCGACGACGCCCATCGGGACGCCGCCGCCGATGAACTTGCCCAGGCACGTGAGGTCCGGCGCGAAGCCGTACTTCTCGGCCGAGCCGCCGTAGGCCAGGCGGAACATCAGGCAGTCGTCGAGGATCACCAGCGCGCCGTGGCGGCGCGCGAGCTCGACCAGCGCGGGCAGGAAGCCCTCGGGCGGGGCCGCCACGCGGAAGGTCAGCAGGACCGGCTCGATGATGATCGCGGCGATCTCGTCGCCGAACTCGGCGAAGGCCTGCTCGTAGGACTCGATGTCGCCGAAGCGCGCGAGCACCGTGCGGCCCGGCAGGTTGCCGATCCCGTAGAGCCCGGCCTCGAGGTCGTCGTAGGAGCCGTGGTAGGCGCCGATCGACTTGAGGATCAGCGGGCGGCCGGTCGCGCGGCGCGCGAGCTTGGTCGCGAGCATCGTGGCCTCTGTGCCGGTGTTCGTGAACCGGACGTGCTCGGCCGACGGGATCCGATCGCACAGCATCGTCGCGTAATCTACCTGGCTGCGCGAAGGGCCGACCCACGCGGTCCCGCGCGGGATCGCCTCGAAGAGCGCCTCCTGCACCGGCGGGTAGGCGTGGCCGTGGATCAGGCTGAGCCCGTTGTAGGTGAAGTCGACGTAGCGGTTGCCGTCGAGGTCCCACAAGTACGGGCCGGAGCCGCGCTCGAAGACCACCGGGTAGGGCTTGAAGAACCCATAGGCCCGCGTGCTGCCGCCGGGCATGACCCGCCGCGCCTCCTCGCTGAGGGCGGCCGAGCGCGGGGTGCGCTCGGCGTAGGCCTCGGCGGCGGGGCCGGTGGGCTCCTCGACGTACGGGGCCTTCATGCGGCTCGCCGGTCTCGGGCGTGGGTCATCGGTGCTCCTGTCGGTTGATCAAGGTCATGGCGCGGCGCGCAGGACGGCGGTCCCGGCGGGGTCGACGGCGAGGTTCGCGCCGTCGCGGCTGCCGGTGAGGACGACGGCGTAGTCCTCGCGCGCGGCGCGCGCCGAGACCCAGCCCTCGCGGACGTCGGCCAGGACGGCCTCGGGGTCGCGCGTGCGCGGGTCGCCGTAGCCCCCGCCGCCGCTCTCGACCCCGACGATCCACTCGCCGGGCTGGAGCTCGATCCCGCCCATCGGCTCCAGCGCGCTGCGGACGCCGCCGCCGTCGAGCTTCGCGGCCGAGGCGGCGA
>JAOPZG010000603.1 GCA_025964215.1 Conexibacter sp. | reverse complement strand
GATCTCGTCGTCCTGCTGAGGCTGCACGCCGCCGATACGGCCCGCAGCCACGCCGGGCGCCGGGACATCCTCCGGCGCGTGGGAGCGAGCACCCGGAGGCGTCCCCCGCTCGCGCGCGGGTAGCTCTCCGGGCCAGATGCGCCAAGCCGCCGCCCCACCCACCAGCAGCCTCAGCGCCCCGGCTCCGGCCGCGCGGGTGTGGGCGGCGCTCGGCGCGATCTACGTCATCTGGGGCTCGACCTACCTCGCGATCCGCGTGATGGTCGAGACCGTCCCGCCGGCGCTCGGCGCGGGCGCGCGCTTCGTGCTGGCCGGCGGCGCGATGCTCGCGATCCTGGCGGCGCGCGGCCGGACTGCCCGCGTCCTGCTGGTCACGCGCTCGCAGCTGCTCTGGTGCGGCGTGATCGGGGTGCTGCTCGCCGCGGGCGGCAACGGGCTCGTGACGGTCGCCGAGCGCGACGTCCCGTCCGGGCTCGCCGCGCTGCTGATCGCGAGTGAGCCGCTGTGGATCGTCCTGCTGCGCCGGACGCAGGGCGACCGCGTCGCGCGCGCGACGGTCGGCGGCGTCGCGCTGGGCTTCGCCGGCGTCGGCGTCCTGCTGCTGCCCGGCGGGCGGCCGGACGACGTCCCGATCGGGATGGCGCTGCTGATCCTCGTGGCCGCCGTCTCGTGGGCGCTCGGGTCGTTCCTGTCCCCGCGCGTGAACCTGCCGAAGGACCCGCTGACCTCGACGGCCTGGTCGCTGCTGATCGGCGGGCTCGTGCTCGTCGTCGCCGGCCTGGTCGCGGGCGAGGGCGCGACGCTCGACGTCGGCGCGTTCTCCACCAAGTCGGTCCTCGCGTTCGCCTACCTCGTGGTCGTCGGCTCGATCGTGGCGTTCTCGTGTTACACGTGGGTGCTGACCCACGCGCCGATCTCGCAGGTCTCGACCTACGCGTACGTGAACCCGGTGATCGCGGTGGCGCTCGGCGCGTTCTTCCTGTCCGAGGACGTCGCGCCCGCGACGATCGCGGGGATGGTGCTCGTGGTCGCCTCGGTGGCGATCATCGTGCGGCGCGAGAGCCGTGGTGAGTTGCGAGATGCAACTGACTCCGATACCGTGCCCGTTGCCTCACGCAACTGACCGCTTCTCCGAAGGGTAGGACCATGAGCCATCGCGCTCGCGTCGCCGCCATCGTGTCGGTCGGGGTCTTCGTCGCCAGCCTCGACCTGTTCATCGTCAACATCGCGTTCCCGGACATCCAGCGGGACTTCGCCGGCACGTCGCTGGCGTCGCTGTCCTGGGTGCTCAACGCGTACGCCATCGTCTTCGCCGCGCTCCTGGTCCCCGCCGGGCGCTGGGCGGACCGGACCGGACGCAAGCGCGCCTTCCTCGGCGGGCTCGCGCTGTTCACGGTGGCCTCAGCGATCTGCGCGATCGCGCCGTCGCTCGGCGTGCTCGTCGCCGCGCGCGTCGTGCAGGCGACCGGCGCCGCGATCCTTATGCCGGCCTCGCTCGGCCTGCTGCTGCCGGAGTTCCCGCCGGAGAAGCGCGGGCTGGCGATCGGCCTGTGGGCGGCGGTCGGCGGCACCGCGGCGGCGGCCGGCCCGGTCATCGGCGGGCTGCTGGTGGAGCTCTCCTGGCGCTGGGTGTTCCTGGTGAACATCCCGGTCGGGATCGCGGCGATCGTCGCCGGCGCGCGAGTGCTGCGCGAGATCCGCGAGGAGGAGTCGCCGCAGCCGGACCTGCTCGGCGCGGGCCTGTTGACGGTCGCGGTCGCGACGCTGATCGGCGCGATCGTGGAGGGGCCGGACTGGGGCTGGGGCGACGGGCGCGTCCTGGGGCTGTTCGTGGGTGCCGTGGCGTTGTTCGTGGCCTTTGCGGTGCGCTCCGCGCGCCATCCGGTGCCGGTTGTGGAGCCCGCGCTGCTGCGCGTGCGAGCGTTCGCGGCCGCCAACGTCGCGGGCGTCTTCTTCTTCATCGGGTTCTCGGCGATGCTGCTCGGGAGCGTGCTGTGGCTGACCGAGGTCTGGGGCGAGACGGCGCTCGGCGCCGGCCTGAAGATCGCGCCTGGGCCGTCGATGGCCGCGGTGTTCGCGGTCGGCGGCGGGATCCTGAGCGGGCGGATCGGGCCGCGTGCCGTGGGCACGATCGGCGCCGTCCTGTTCGGGCTCGGCGGGCTGTGGTGGGCGACGCACCTGGGCGCCGGCGAGCACTACGCGAGCGACTACCTGCCGGGGATGCTCATCGGCGGCGCCGGCGTCGGCTTCGTGAACCCGGCGCTGGCGGGCGCCGCGACCGCGCAGCTCCCGCCGACCCGGCTGGCGACCGGAAGCGCCGTGCTGACCATGTCGCGCCAGCTGGGCTCGGCGCTCGGCGTGGCGTTGCTGGTCGCCGTGCTCGGGACGCCCTCGCCCGCCGACGTGGTCGACACGTTCGACAACGCGTGGTGGATGATGGTGGCGGCGGCGTTCCTGTCCGCCTTGTCGTTCACGTTCGTGGGGAAGTTGAAGGCCCACGAGGGGAGCATCGAGGAGGAGCTCGAAGCCGCCGTGGCGTCGATGGCGCCGGAGGTCGCGGCATGACTCGCGCAGAGCGCTCGCATGCCGAGCGCATGACCGCGGTGGACG
>JAOPZG010000585.1 GCA_025964215.1 Conexibacter sp. | reverse complement strand
GATCTCGTGGTGCTCGGTCTCGATCGCGCCGGCGAGGATGCCCGCGTCGATGATCGAGTCGTCGATCTTCTTCAACGTGGCCTTGCCCTCCTTCTCGATGCCCTGCATCGCGGGACACGGGCTGTCGTCGATCTCCTCGCCGAGCAGCTCGAAGGACTTCTCGATGTTGGCGATGTGCTGGCGCGTCTCGTCCTGATGGGTGGCCAGCATGGCGCGGATCTCGTCGCGGTTGGTCTTCTCCTGCAACTCGCCGAGCATCTCCAAGATCGTGTTCTCCATGCTCAGGGCGGAGCCGAGCTTGAAGGAGAAGATCTCCTCCGACCGTGCCTCCAGCACGTGCGGTCAGACTGGTCACCTCAGGAGCGACCGTTGACCGAGGGCGGTCCTGCGACGACGTGGCGTCGGGTCCTCGTCGGTCAGCGGCAGGCGGGCGGTGAGGATGGCGACGTCGTCGTCGAACCCGCCGGGCTTCCTCGTCGCCGTGTCGAGGAGGTGCTGGCCCATGGCGGCCGGGGGGACGCGAGGATCGGCGCAGCGGGCGACCAGCGAGTGCAGCGAGTCGCGGAGGTCCTCGCTGCGGCGCTCGATCAGCCCGTCGGTGTAGAGGATCAGCTGGGCGCCGCGGGGCAGGTGGGCGCTGGCTGCGTCCCGTGCGCACGGACCCACGCCGAGCGGCGGTGAGAGCGCCTCCTCCAGCAGCTCGACGTGGCCGGTGCGATCGCGGCGCAGCGGCGGCAGGTGCCCGGCGTTGGCGTAGGCGATCGTCTCGGCGACCGGATCGGCCAGCACGTACAACAACGTCACCATGGTGCGCAGCCCGAGCACGAACGGGTCCAGGCGTTGGAGGAGCTCGCCGGGATCTCGGTTGTCGAGCGCCATGGCGTGCATGGCGCTCCGGACCTGGCCCATGATGATCGCCGCGCTCACGCCCTTGCCGGCCACGTCGCCGATGCACAGGCCGACGCGGCCGTCGGGGAAGGTGATGGCGTCGTACCAGTCGCCTCCCACGGTGGAGCCGTCGGCCTGCGGCTGGTAGTGCGAGACGAGGTCCAACGCCCCGGCGGGCAGCGTGGCGGGGAGCAGCGAGCGCTGGAAGGTCTCGGCGATGCGGCGCTCGCGATGCGCGTTCTGCATGTGACCGATGACGGCCGCTGCCCGATCGCCGATCGCCGCGAGCAGGACGACGTGCTCGTCCTCGAACGCGGCCCGTCGGTCGGCGCCGACGTGCAGGACGCCCACGACCGCGCCGCGGACCCGGAGCGGCACGACGACCAGCGAGGCGTCCGCCGGGCTCCTGAGCGAGCTGACCCGCGGGTCGGTCGCGACGTCGTCGACGATGATCGCGCTGCCGTTCCGCGCGCACGCCCCGGCCACGCCGTCGTCGACCGGCTGCTGCCAGCCGACGAGCTCGTCGGCGTCGCTCCCCAGCCGGTGCACCATCGTGAGGAACCGCCGATCGGGATCGAGCAGCAGCAGGCTGCCGCGCTGTCCGCCGACCAGCTCGCAGGCCTGCTCGAGCAGGGCGAGCATCCCGGCGTCGGGGCCGTCGTCCTCCATCGCGGCGATCGTGATCTGCTCGAGCGTCTGGAGGCGCCGGACGGCGCGCTCGGCCTGGTCGCGGGCCACCTCGAGCTCGCGCTGACGCGCGGAGAGCTCGCGCTGCGTCGCGACCAGCGCGTCGTTGATCTCGATCAGCTGCACGAGGCGCTGCTCGTGCTGGCGATCGGCGGGCTCGGCGATGACGAGCAGCCCCGCGTCGTTGCGCCGGACGTGCACGACGCGGTCGGCCACCGCACCGGTCGACCCGACGCGCAGGGCCAGCGTGGCGCTCGCCCACTCCTGGGTCGCCGAGCGCGCCATCAGGGCATCGAAGGCCGGGTGCTGCGGGGCGGACACCAGCGCGGAGAACGGGCGGCGCTCCAGCGGGCCGTCGATCGCCGCCCGAAGCCCGGCACTCGCAGTGAGGACGAGGCCGTCGGGCGTGAGGACGGCGGCCCACAGGGCCTCGGACCGCTCGAAGAACGTCTCGAGCGCCTGCAGGTCCCCGAGGTTGCGGATCATCCGCTCGGCGCCGCGGCGAGCTGCTCGAGCAGGAGCGCCGGGTCGCCGGCGTGCAGATCCGCCCCGACCGCGGTGGCCCGCTCGCGATGCCCGGAGTAGGCGACCCCGCCGACCGCGAGCAGCGGCGGCCGCGCGAGCGTGTCGAGGGCGCGGCGCACGTCGCGGACGCCGTCCAGGTGCTCCGCTCGGGAGCTGGAGACGGCGACCAGCCGCGCGTCGTGCGTGGCCGCGACGTCGGCGAACGCCGAGGCCGGGGCGGCTTGCCCGAGGTCGAGGACCAGCCAGCCGGCGGCCTGCAGGAAGTCGCCGACCATCCTGGCGCCCAGCCCGTGGAAGTCTCCGGGTCCGCAGCCGACCACCGCCACGGCGCGCTCCCCGTCGGCGCTGACGGCTGCGCGCGGCAGGCGGTAGGCGAGGGTGGCCAGCACGCCTTGGGTGATCGCGGTGGCCAGGTGCTCGTCGCCGATGCCGATCTTCGCCTGCTCCCACAGCTCGCCGAGCTCGCGCATCGCCGGCGCGAGCACATCGAGGTAGCAGGCCCGCACCGGCAGGCCTTCGGCGATGACGCCGTCGATCAGCCGCTGGGCCGCGACCGCGTCGGCCGCCAGCATCGAAGCGAGGTAGCCGCTGCGCCATCCGGGGACCCGGTCCGCGGCTGGAGGCGACGTCGTCGACACGTCCCCTACGGCCCGAACGGAAGCGTCGTGGTCAACCCGGTGAGCGTGAACACGCGCTGGACCTGCGGGGGTCCGGGGAGGATCAGCAGCTGCGACGCGCCGGCTGCGGTGCGGCGGTGAAGCTGGACCAGGACGTTGACGCCGCTCGAGTCGATGAACGAGACCGCGCCGAGATCGACGACGATCTCCGGCGCGCCGATGAGCTCGGCCTCGTCGATCGTCGCCTGCAGCCGGGGGGTGGTGGCGATGTCCAACTCGCCACCGATCACGATGACCACACGGTGGGCGTCCTGGTGCATCTCGATGGTGAAGTCCACCGGGCTGCCGTCTTGCCGCGTGTCTGCTGCGCCGGCCACTTCAGGCTCCAGGTTCGATGCGAAGGGAGGACGCTCCGGCTTTCGGCCCGCCGCGAGCGCGACGGGTGGAACCCTGAAGATGCTGCATGGACGTCAGCGCCCGATCAGAGCGCCAGCCGCAAGCGCCACCCTATACCCGTGGGCGCTTCCCTCGGGAAGGTGGTCAGACGGGTTCGGGCTCAGCTGCGCCCCGAGGGGTGAGGACGAACGCCTCGATGGCCATGTCGGGATCGATGTGGTTGGCGCTCAGGAACGCGGCGACCTCGCGTCCGGTGATGTCCTGGATGGCCGCGATGAGGTCGAGGCGCATCGTCTGCTGGTAGGCGAAGCGCGTCGTCAGGACCAGGTCGCCCTTGCCGTCGTTGACGAGGCTGCGCTCGCCCTTGGTCATGAGGTCCTCCAGGACGACCGTGACCAGGTTGGTGCTGAAGTGCGTCCGTGCCTTGGTCGGGCCGCGGCCCGTGTAGTCGCTCATCAACCGCACGACGACGTTGGCGATCTCGGCCCCGGTGGCGCCGCCGCTGGTGGGATGCTGTGCTTCGGTGCTGGCCATGGCCGGCGACCGTTCTCGCCCCCCTCCTGGTGACGGGCCGGCGCGAAAGAAGGAGAGAGACGGATGAACCGTCCACGCGGCCCGCGTTCCTCACCCGTCCCAACCTCAGGTCCGGGTAGAACTCGCGTACGACGAGTGTATCCGGGGGCGCGTGCGCCGGTGGGTCCGCGACGACGTCGCGAGGACGACGCGCTCCCCGAGGACGGGGAACGCGCCGGTCCACGTGCTGTGGTGTGGCGGCCGGCCCGGCGAGCGAACGCGGAACCGGCCACCTGTCCGTGCGTTGCCCGATGCGCTCGTGGCTGATGTACGACGTCGACCAGGTCTTGGTCGAGCACCGCCGGATTAGGGGCCGGGTCTATCCTCGTCGTACGCCGTTCTTGAAGAACAAGAGCGGCGCCGACCACGGCGGGCTCCGGCAACGCCACCAGCGACCGGGCGGGATGCGAGGGCGGTTCTGTCGGCTCCCGAGGTACCACGGCCGCGAATGGTCGCATCCACCCCCGCCGGCGACGCGTTCGCCTACCACCTGGCCCAGTCGAGCTGGCAGCCCCCGGCCGAGACCGAGGTGTGCTTCGTGAGCGTCGCGGAGCGCTCCGCTCCCGCCCGTGGTCGCGTCGCCACGCGGGCTCTGCTCGACGGCTGGTTGACCCCGGCGCAGGTCGGCGACGCGCTGCTGCTGGTCAGCGAGTTGATGACGAACGCCGTCCGCCACGCGCCGCACGGTGCCGGCGCGACGGTCACGCTGCGTCTCGGCCGAACCGGGCACTGCGTCCGCGGGGAGATGTCCGACGACGGCCCCGGGTTCGACGTCGCGCTCGAGCGCCCCCGTTCGACGGACTCCGGCGGCCGGGGGCTGTTGCTCGTCGACGCGCTAGCCAGCCGCTGGGGCGCGAGCATGGCCAGCGGTCACTGCGTCTGGTTCGAGCTGGACGTGTGACCGACGCCCCGTGGCGCACGCCCGGTCAGCGTTGCTCGTGTTGGCGCAGCCAGCGCTTGCGCTCCGGACCGCCGACGTAGGCGCCGGGGATCTCGCGGCCGCGCGTGACGCGGTGGCAGGGGACGACGAGGGCGAGCGGGTTGGTCCCGACGGCGAGGCCGCGGTCGTGCGCGCCGGCGTCGGTGCGCAGCGTCTCGTAGGACCGGTCCAGACCGGGACGGATCGCCTGGACGGCGCGCAGCGTCGAGACGCTGACGTTCTCCAGGCCGGCCCAGTCCACGGTGCACGCCGGCGGCGTGGCCTCGCCGGAGAAGTAGGCGGCGAGGAACGCGGTCGCGTCGGCGACGTGGGCGCGCGCGGCCTGCCCTCCCCGGCGGCGAGCGGCCAGCGCGCGAAGCGCGCCCGCGTCGACGTGGTCCTCGAAGACCACCCGGACGAGCCCAGCCGCGGTGGCGCCGAGCAGGACGTCGCCGACGGGGCTCTCGACGATGCCGCAGGCCAGGCCACCGGGGAGGTCGGTGGGGGAGCCGGCGTCTGCGACCGCGTCGCGCGCCCCGGCCTCGAGCCCCGCGTCGTACTGCACGCAATCGGCGCAGACGCCTTCGACGCTGACGGTGGTGCGCTCGACCTGGAACCCGAGCGTCGCGAGCCGGTCCGTCCGCACGGCGGGCAGCTCGACGTCGTAGAGCCGCAGGCAGATCCGGCAGCGGAAGTGCTGATGCTCGGTCGCGTTGGTCTCGTAGCGGACGGGCTCCGGGCTGCCGACCGCGGCGAGCAGGCCGAGCTCGGCCAGCTCGGCCAGCGCGGCGTAGACGGTGCCGCGGCTGATCTCCGGGACGACCGCCGAGGCGCGTGCGTGGACCTCGTCGGCGGAGAGGTGCTCGGTGGCGGCACCGGTGAACGCGCCCAGGATCGCTCGTCGCTGCGGGGTGACGCGGAGCCCACGATCGCGCAGGAGCGCACCCGGGTCGCGCTCTTCGGACGGCGGCAGACCGGAGGGCATCATCGATGTTTACCCAACTCGCCAGTCGAGCAACTCCTAGCTCCGACAATGTCCGAACTAGGAGTTTGCTTCACATGATCACCCGGATCGACCGACTCGGCGTCGCTATGCCGCCGCCTACCGAGCCTGACCCCGCGGGTGCTGCTGCGGTGCAGGAGTTGATGGGTGGCCGGTTCGGCGAGATGTCGACGTTCATGAACTACACGTTTCAGTCGTTCAACTTCCGTGGGCGTCAGGCGGCGCGGCCGTTCTATGACCTGATCGCGAACATCGCGGCGGAGGAGTTCGGGCACATCGAGTTGGTCGCCACGGCGATCAACACGATGTTGACCGATGCTTCGCAGGTCGATGCGCAGGCGCCGGAGGCGACGCTGGCCAAGTACAAGGGGGTCGGCAATCCCCATCACTTCTTGGCCGGTGGCAAGGGCGCGCTGGCGCAGGACTCGCGCGGGCTGCCGTGGACGGGTGAGTACGTGTTCAGCTCGGGTGACCTGGTCGAGGACCTGACGCACAACTACTTCCTGGAGACCGGGGCGCGCAACGGCAAGTTGAAGGTCTACCAGATGGTCGAGCATCCGGCGGCGCGCGCGTTGACGGGCTACCTGTTGGTCCGCGGCGGCGTGCATCAGGTGGCCTATGCTCGCGCGCTGGAGAAGCTGACCGGTGTGGACATGATGAAGGCGTTCCCGGCTCCGCGGATCGCGACCGACAAGATCCCCGAGTGCCTGCCGCACATCGAGCAGAACCTGCATCGCACGCTGTACCGGTTCTCGACGACCGACTACCACGAGATCTCCGCGGTCTTCAACGGGCCGCACCCCGAGACCGGTGAGGAGCTGCTGGTCGTCGACGGTCCGCCGGAGGGCGCGCTGCCCAACGACCTGCCGCCGCAGGCCGACGTCTTCGCGCCCGACTACGCGCCCGAGGACATCGCCGAGATCGCCCAGAAGCTCCGCAAGGCCGCCGGCTTCGACGCGCCCACCGGCAAGGTCGCC
>JAOPZG010000574.1 GCA_025964215.1 Conexibacter sp. | reverse complement strand
GATCTCGTTGATGAACGAGATCTTGGTGGCCAAGAACGCGTTGGACGCCAGCTTGACCATCTCGGCGCTGTTGATGTCGGTGCGCACGAGCGGCGCGTCGAGCGGCGCGTAGAGCGCCGCCACGGCGTCGCCGGCCCAGTCGTCGTCGTCGCCGATGACGACGCGGTCGGGGTGCAGGAAGTCCTTGACCGCCGAGCCCTCCTTGAGGAACTCGGGGCACGAGACGTAGGAGAACTGCTCCTTGCCCGTCTCGCGGAAGAGGCGCTTGATCGAGTCGCCGGTGCCGGCCGGGACGGTCGACTTCATCACGAGCGCGTGGTGATCGGAGACCGGCATCGATGCGACGACCGCGTGGACCGCGCTGAGGTCGGCGTCGCCCGAGTAGGTGGGCGGCGTGCCGACGGCCACGAACAGCAGGCGCGCGTGCTCGAGGGCGTCCGCGATGTCGGTGCTGAAGTGCAGCCGCTCGCGGTTCTTGGCGATCAGGTCCTCGAGGCCAGGCTCGTAGATCGGGATCTCGCCCTGCTTCAGGCGCTCGATCTTCGCGGCGTCGATGTCGATGCAGTAGACGTCGCTGCCCAGCTCCGCGAAGCCGGCCGCTGTGACGAGTCCGACGTAGCCGGTGCCGATGACGCCGATGGGTTCCGGGGCTGACATGAAGCGCGAGAGGCTAGCGGAGCGCTCCCCGCACCCGCGCCCCGGTCAGCGGATTCGCCCGACCGACCTGGCGAGGGCGAGCATCTGCTGGTTGCCGAGGCTCGAGAGCAGCGTGTTGGAGACCCAGTAGACGGACTTGCCCATCCGCCAGGAGACGAGCCGCAGGCGGCTGCCGTCGTAGAACAGCTCGTAGGATCGGCCGCCGAGCTTGCGCCGCTCGCTCGGGTTGTCGAGGATCGGCGGGCCCGACCAGTCGGTCCCCTCGACCCCGTAGTACTGGCCCAGCAGCGAGGTCTTGAAGACCATGCGGTAGGCGCGGTGCTTGTGCCCGCCGCCATCGAAGATGTCGTAGGCGCGGCTGTGGTCGGGGAGCATCGAGGCCCCAGTGATCGCGGCCTTCGGGTAGTACACCGAGAACGGCAGCTTGGCCGCGAGCTGGACGGCCTCGTCCTCCGCGCCGGTGCCGGCGGTCTGCATGCCGGGCGGCAGCGTGGTCGTCGTGACCGCCTTGTGGCCCTTCTTCTTCGTGGTCGTCGTCTTCGGCGCCGCCGTCTTCGGCGTGGCGACCGGCGTGGCGTTCATGAAGCGCTTGGTCGCCGCGGCGAGGTGCGGGGCCGTGACCGTCACGTAGTCGCCGGTGATGTCGCCCGGGAAGCGGATCTCCTGGACGGGGTTGCGCGCCGACTCGAAGGCGAGCTTCAGCAGCCGCAGGATCGCGTCGCTCGAGGTGATGTCGGTCTGCGTGTAGCGCCCGAAGATCCGCAGCAGCGCCTTGCGGTCGCTGAAGAGCTTGCCGACGCCGATCTGGTCCTTCGCGTCGGCGAGGAACTGCTGCTGGCGCGCGGCGCGCACGAGGTCGGTGTCGAAGTGGCGGTAGCGGACGAAGTCGAGCGCGTCCTGCCCGCAGAGCTTCTGGTAGCCGGCCTTGACGTCGATCGTCGCGTAGTCGCCGCCGCCGCCGAACGGTGGGCTGTTGTCGTTGAAGTAGCGCCGGTCGACGTCGGTGTAGACGCAGCCCAGGCGGTCGACCGCGCGCCGGAAGCCGCCGAAGTTCACGTTGACCACGTGGTTGATCGGGACCGACCCGAGCAGCGTGCGGATCGTCTTGACCGCGAGCGCCGGGCCGCCGATCGCGTAGGCGGCGTTGAGCTTGTCGTTGCCGTGGCCCGGGATGTGGACCTTGAGGTCGCGCGGCAGCGACAGCACCGTCGTCGCGCCCTTGTCGGGGTCCAGCCGCAGCAGGATGATCGTGTCGGAGCGGGTCGGGTTCTTGGCCTTGATGTCGACGTAGCGCTGGTCGGAGCCCAGCAGCAGGATCGTCTGCGGGCCGCCCGGGTCGACGCCGTCGAGCGGCGCCTTCACGTGCGACTTGCCGCCGCCCGCGCCGAAGAAGATCGTGGTGTCGTCCTTGAGCTCCAGCAGCGCGGCGGTCGCGACCGTTGCGGCGCTCGCGAGCACGACGACGACCGCCGCCAGCAGGAAGCGCTTGTACATGCCCCACGCCAGGCGCGGCGGCCGCTCGTCGGTCGGTGTCGCGCTCACGAGCCGAGGTGGGTGAAGGAGCCGGCGATGCCGAGCATCTGCGCGTTCGTCAGGGTCAGGGTCAGGCTGTTGGAGACCCAGTAGACGGCGTCCTTGCGCCTCCAGGCGACGTACCGCAGCCGGCTGCCCGACAGGAAGAGCTCCAGCCGGCGCCCGTTGACGGTCGTCGTCGAGGTCGGCTTCTCCAGCAGCGGCGGGGTCATCCAGTTCGTCCCCTGGATGCCGTAGTAGCTGCCCTCCTGGATGTTCTCCAGGACGACGAGCCGGTAGGCCTTGTGCTTGCGGCCCGCGCGGTCGCGGATCGTGTAGACGCGCGGCGTCGGGTCGACCGTGGTGCCGTCCTTGACCGTGCTCGCGTAGCGCCCGTTGGGCGTCAGGCGCGTCGGGTAGTAGAGGCGGAAGCCGAGGCGGTGGCTGGCGACCGTGCGGGCGACGAGGTCCTCGCCGGCGGTGCGGGCGCGGACGAGCTTGGCGTGCGCGGCGCGCGCGGTGCCGGAGGTGCCCTTCGCCGCCTTCTTGGACTTCTTGGTGCTCTTGGTCGCCTTCTTGACCTTGGGCGAGGCGTGGAAGAACTCGTCGCGGAGCTTGAGCAGCGTCTGCTCGGAGGCCTCGACGTACTCGCCCGTCTCGGCGTCGCCGCTGTAGACCGGCGGGAACTTGATCTGGGCGACGGGATGGCCGGCGGAGAAGATCGCGAGCTTGGCGAGCTTGAGCACGCCCTTGACGGTCCGCAGGCTCGAGTCCGTCTGCGTGCTCTTCTGCATGATCTTGATCAGCTTGTCGCGGTCGTCGATCAGCGAGGAGCTGTTGAGCTGGTCCTTCGCCGAGCGCAGGAAGTCCTGCTGGCGGGCGGCGCGGACGATGTCGGAGTCGGCGTGGCGGAAGCGGACGTAGTCGAGCGCGCGCTGGCCGCAGAGCTGCTGGTAGCCCGGGTCGATGTCGATCTCGGCGTAGTGCGCGGAGACGGGCAGGCCGAGGTTCGAGTGGTAGTAGCGGCGGTCGACGTCGGCGTAGACGCAGCCGAGCTCGTCGACGACCTGGCGGAAGCCGCCGAAGTTCACGTTGATGATGTGGTTGATCTTGAAGTCCTCGCCGAACAGCGACTTGATGGTCTTGGCCGTCAGGTCGGCGCCGCCGAGCGAGTACGCGGCGTTGATCTTGTTGATGCCGTAGCCGGGGATCAGGACCTTGAGGTCGCGCGGGATCGAGAGGACCGCGGTCGCCTCCTGGTGCGGGTCCATCCGGACGAGCAGGATGGTGTCCGAGCGCGCCGGGTTGCTGTGCTCGAGCAGCGGGTTGTTCTTCTTGATGTCGCTGAAGCGGCGGTCGGAGCCGAGGATCATGATCGTCTGCGGCTTGCCGGGCTTGGCCTCCGTGACCTCGTGGGTCTTCACCGGGGGCGGCGCGTCGTGCGGCGGCGTGATGATCGTGTCGAGCTTGAGCAGGCTCGCCGTCGCGGTTGCGCCGGCGGTCAGCAGCACGATCAGGAGCAGGCTCCCGAACGCGCGCGCCAGGAAGCTCAGCCCCTCGCGCGGGGGCCGCTCCTCCTTCGGCAGCCTGCTCAAGCGAGGCCGCCTTCGACCGCGCGCAGCTCGGGCCCGTCCTCGCCCTCGCGCGCCAGCCAGCCCGGCAGCAGCTCGACGAAGTCCGTGAGCGCCTGGCGGTAGCGGCGCAGCGAGGAGATCGAGACCCACTCCTCGGGGCCGTGGTGGCCGGCGCCGACGGGGCCGAACTCGACGGCCGGGATCCCGGCCTCCAGGAACGAGATCGCGTCGGAGGCGCCGTCGCGGCCGATCGAGAGCGCCTCGCCCTCGATCGAGCGGCCGATGCCCTCGCGCAGCGCGCGCACGTAGGGGTTCGCGCGCGAGACGACGGCCGGCGAGCGCGTGAAGCACTTGAGGATCTCGAGGTCCGGGATCGCGCGGATCTGGGCCAGGATGTCGCCGGGGTCCTGCGTGGGCAGGTAACGGATGTCGACGTCCATCGTGCAGCGGTCCGGGACCTTGTTGAAGGCGTCGCCGCCCTCGATCCGCGCGAGGTTGATCGACGGGCGGTCGAAGAGGTCGGAGGACTCGCGGCTGAAGGGCAGCGTCTCGATCCGGCGGAACGCGTCGTGCGCCTTGAGGATCGCGTTGTCGCCGAGCCACGGCGTCGAGCCGTGGGCCGCGACGCCGGTGACGGCCGCGCGGACCGCGAGCACGCCCTTGGCCTGGATGCCGATGTGGAGGTCG
>JAOPZG010000540.1 GCA_025964215.1 Conexibacter sp. | reverse complement strand
CACCACCGACGACGCATCCGCGATCTCGACCCCGAATGGGCAGATGTAGGTCTCGCAGCCCCGATACGGCTGCCACCAGTACGTCCCCGGCTCGGTCGGCAGCAGGCCGCGATCGGAGCCGTCCGGCGCCGCCGTGCACATCCCCGGCTCGCCGTCGACCACGATCGCGTCGCGGACGTCGATCCTGTTCGGCGCCAGCAGCAGGCCGTCGGCGCCGAGGTCGCCGGCGCGCGCGAGGAGCACGTGGTAGCCGTCGCCGCCGGTGTTGACGGTCTCGTCGTAGGCCGACGGGTGGTAGTCCGGGCAGGTGAAGACGACGCGGATGCCCTGCGTCGCGTCGGCGACGGTCGCGCCGGACAGCGGCTTGCGCGGATCGGGCTGCGGGTCGTCGCGGCGGGCGCCGGCGGGCGCCGCGAGCAGCGCGCAGGCGAGCAGCGCGCCCAGCGCGAAGACCGTCGCCCTCGTGACCCTCCGACCCGACACCGGCCGACCCTAGACGAACCGTCCCCTCGATCCATGAGGAACGCTAACGTGCCTCACATGGAGCAGGTCACGACCTCGCGCTTCCTGCGGGCGCTCCGCGACGACGTGGACGACGACCAGCGCGCCGCGCTCGTCGCCGGGATGGCCGAGGCGCTGAGCGCGAAGCCCTACCCGCGCGTGACCGTCGAGGACGTCGTCGTCCGCGCCCGCCTCCCCCGCACCGCGTTCTTCCAGCACTTCGCCGACAAGGAGGAGTGCTTCCTCGCGACCTACGAGACCTGCGGCGAGCTGCTGCGCGCGCAGACCGCCGCGGCCGTCCTGGGCAGCGCGGGCGAGCCCTACAGCGACCGGATCGCCCACGGCGTCCGCGCCTACCTCGACACGCTCGCCAGCGAGCCCGGCCTCGCACGCGCCTTCCTGCGCGACGTCTCCGACGCCGGCCCCGAGGCGCTGCGCCGCCGCCGCGCGGTCAACGAGCGCTTCGCGACGATGATCCGCCTGCTCGCCGAGCAGCACCGCGACGAGCTGCCCGAGGGCTACGCCGTCCACCCGGAGATGGCGCGCGAGCTGGTCGAGGCGCTCGAGGCGCTCGTCCTCGGCACGATCGCCGACGACCGCCCGCAGGACCTGCCGCGCCTGACCGACACCGCGACGCGCATGATCCACGCGGCGCTCGTCGCCGGCGACTGACCCGACGGCGTACGCTGCGAGGCGCATGCGCTCCGTCATCGCCTTCTACCGCGCCCGCCCCGTCATCGGGCTCGTCGTCTTCGCGATCGGCCTCGCGATCGCCGTCGCGACCGTGATGCTCCAGGACGGCGACGGCGTGATCCTCCCCATCGCCTTCACCGCGTTCATGGGGATCCTGGTCGGCAGCGTCCTGGCCATCGGCCAGCGCCGCAAGCAGCGCGAGCCCTAGCGCCGGCTGCGCAGCGCGGCCGCGGCGAGCGCGCGCCGGAGCTCCGTCGCGCTGGGGATCCGGACCCGCGCCGGAACCCGCCCCGCACCCGCCGACGAGGCCGCGCCCCCGCTCCCCAGCGCGTAGCGCACCGCGCGCCCGCCGAGCCGCCCCGTCACGGCGCCCTTGGCGCTGATCCGCAGCGACCCGTCGAGCGACCCCGGCCCGTCGACCGTCACGGTCCCGGCGTCCTCGGTCTCCGAGGCCCGCAGCGACCCGCTGAGCCGCAGCCCCGGGACCAGCTCGTAGCCGTGCAGCCGCAGGTGCGCGCCGTTGGAGGAGGCCGAGAAGCGCCCGCCGCGCAGGCCGCCGCCCTGCACGTGCGCGTAGCCGGCGTAGAGCGTCTGGAGCGCGGAGACCTGCGCGTCGACGATCGTGTCGAGCGCGGCGAAGAGGACGCGCCCGCGGTCGCCCGCGACGCCCGGCGCGCGGCGGTAGGCGGCGATCGACCGCGCCGGCCGCGCAAGGACGCTCACCGCGTTGTCCTTGCCGGCGCACGGCGTGCCGATCGCCTTGCCGTCGGCGAAGCGCGCCAGCGCCTTCGCCGCGCAGCCCGTGATGTCGCTGTCCAGGACGTCGTGACCCGTCCCCGTGACCGTCAGGAGCTGGCCGTGCGGCAGCAGCGGGAGCATCGCCTTGGAGTTCTCCAGCGGCGTGCGCGTGTCGAGCCGGCCGCTGAGCAGGAGCGCCGGGACGTCGGGCAGCGGCGCGCTCGACGGGCCCGCCGGCGTGTCGCCCTGCGGCCAGCGCAAGCAGTCGTGGGCGACGGAGGTGTCGATCACGGCCGCGCGGCTGAACGGCGCGAACGCGCTGTCGGGCACCGCGTCGGTGCCGTGGCGCCACAGCCCCCAGCGATCCGCGAACGGCGTGAGCAAGGTGTAGGGCAACGTCACGTCGGCGCAGGTCGTCGCGACGTTGAGCGTCGAGCTGAACTCCTTGACCGGCGTGAACGGCCCCTGCGCGAGGCGGCGCATCCGCAGCAGCGGCGCCGCGTCGCCGGCGTCCGCGGCGGCGTTCGCGCGCGGCAGCGCCGCCTGCATGAACGGGTTCAGGTCGCCCGACATGATGATCAACAGGAGCTCGGACTCGTCGCGGATCGCGGTCTCGTGCGGCGCGCCGCGCAGGTCCGGGACCTTCCCGCGCAGCGGCGCGGCCGCCAGCTTGCGCGTGAGCGTGCCGAGGTCGGCGACGGGGTCCTTGGTCGCCAGCCGGCAGCGGCCGCCGGCGCACTGCTCGGCCAGGACCCGCGGCAGCCGCTCGAAGGTGTCGAGGAAGTAGGCGTCGATCCCGGCCGGCCCGACGACCGAGTCGAGGATCAGCCCGTCGGTGCTCGCCGGGAACTCGCGCGCGTACTGGACCGCGACGTAGGTCCCGTAGCTGACGCCCATCAGCTCGAGCTTCGGCGCGCCGATCGCCTGGCGCACGGCGTCGATGTCGGCCGCCGAGTCGGTCGTCGAGTAGAACTGCCGCGCGGGGCCGAGGGCGTTCAGGCAGGACTCGACGATCCGGGTGTTGACGACGTCGAGCGAGCCGAGCGCCTGGAGCGGCGGGCAGCGCAAGGCGCCCGAGTCGCCGGTCCCGCGCTGGTCGAGCAGGACCAGCCGCCGGTGCGCCAACGCGGGCGCCAGCGAGGCGCGGAACGAGTCGGCGAACGCGACCGACGGCTGCCCCGGACCGCCTGACAGGGCGAGCAGGTAGCCGCTCGCGCCCTTGCGCGGCTGCTCGACGGCGACCGACAGCCTCACGGTCCCGGGGACGCGACCGCTGCGGTCGAGCGGGACCGTCACGGTCGCGCACCGGAAATCGGTCGTTCTGGCGCACACGTGCGTGGTCCGCGCCGCGGCGGGGCTCGCGCCGGCCACCAGCAAGGCGGCGAAGGCGAGCAGGGCAGGAAGGACGCGGCGCGACATCGAGCGGCCACCGTATCCGCTGCGACCGGCCGTCATCGGCACTTCCGGTCCGCGGCTCGCGTCGATGCCCGGTCAGTGGACGAACGGACGATTCAAGAGTTGGGACCCAACGGTCGATGGGTTCCCTGATGAGCGACAACTTCGCCGTGCGCTGCACCAGCTGCGAGTTCACCTGGAACACCCAGGGGATGGCCGACGGCCTGCGCGTGCTCGGCGCGTGCCCGAAGTGCAAGGGCGAGCTCGAGTTCCGCGACGCCGCGGCCACCGCCCCGGCATCCGCCGCCTCCGCCCAGACCGAGGTCGCGGCCGCCCCGCACCTGGTCCTCGGCATCCCGCGGATCTAGCGCCGGAGGACTCGCGGCCGCGCCCGCCGCGGGTTGCCCAGCGTCCCGCGCATCTAGGCGCGCGCGAACTCCCCGCACAGGCCCTCCTTAAAGGCCAACGGCCCCGGACCGCCGGGGACTGGACTTCGCGCCCGGCGCCACTACCCTTCACGCGCATGGAGCACGAGGGAGGCGGGACGAAGCTCGTCCCGGGGAACGCCAACGCCGCCAACCGCGAGGCGCTGGCCGGGGAGTGGCGGCGGCTGTCGCGCGCCGCGACGTTCGTCGCCGTCCTGACCAGCCCCGCCTTCATGGCCGTGCTGATCGGCGTCAACGGCTGGTCGTGGTTCTGGGCGCTGCTGGCCACGATCGTCGCGGTCAGCGCCTTCCGCGGCCTGATCGACATCGTCGCCCACCGCTTCATCCCGCGGCCGAGCCTCTACGGCGCCGATCGCGAGGCGCTGATGGACGACGCGATGGCGCGGCGCAGGCTGTGGTTCTGGCGCGGCAAGTTCCGGCTGCTGATCTGGCTGGCCGCATTCGTCTTCGGGATCCTCGGCGGCATCGCGCTGATCGCCGGGAAGTCGATCCCGGACCTGATCTCGACCGTCGGCGACACGCTCACCGAGCCGCAGACGCTGATCACGCTGGTCACGCTCGGCGTCCAGCTGCCGCTGTTCTTCCTGTTCAACTTCCTGATCCTCATGGGACCGATGCTCTTCTTCGGGCTCAAGCAGATGAAGGGCTACGAGCCGGGCGACGCCGACTGGGGCGTCCGGCTCGAGGACGTGCGCGGCCAGACCGAGCCCAAGGAGGACGTCACCCGCGTCATCGAGCTCTGGCAGGGCGGCGAGGACTTCCGCAAGGCCGGCGGCAAGCCCGAGCGCGGCCTGCTCTTCATCGGCCAGCCGGGCACGGGCAAGACCATGTTGTCGAAGGCGATCGCCACGTCCTTCAACTCGCCGATCGTGACGATGCCGGGCTCGGGCTTCGCCCAGACGTTCATCGGGATGGACGTCATCGTCGTGATGTTCCTGATCCGCAAGGCGCGCAAGCTCGCCCGCAAGTGGGGCGGGCAGTGCATCATCTTCATCGACGAGATCGACGCCGTGGGCCTCCGGCGCCAGGCGCTGGGCAACTCGATGGTCGGCATGGAGCCGCTGTTCTCCGACCTCGACCAGCCGCAGTTCTACGGGCCGTGGGGCGCGTTCTCGGCCTCGGGCGACCTGGTCTGCGAGACCGCGCAGTGGCGCGAGCACCTCTTCGCCAGCCGCGCGCCCGGCCACGTGCAGGTCCTGCCACCGGCGCTCGCCGCCTTCTACGGCCGCATCAACACCTTCATCGGCGGGATGGGCGGCATGGGCGGGATGGGCGGCGGCATGGCGCTCAACCAGCTCCTGATCCAGATGGACGGCGTCGACGAGCCGAAGTTCTGGTCGAAGTTCTGGACCAACCGCATCAACAACCTGCTCGACGCCAGCTACCTCGTCCCGCGCCGGCTCCTCGGTCGCTCGCTGCGCAAGAAGTCGCCCAAGCCGCGCCCCGAGCAGATCTACTTCATCGGCGCGACCAACGTCCCGATCGACCGCCTCGACCCCGCGCTGATCCGCCCGGGCCGGATGGGCCGCCACGTCTGGTTCCGCACGCCGACCAAGGAGGACCGGGCCGACATCTTCGACCTCTACCTCGGCAAGGTCGACCACGAGGACGACCTCGACACGCCGAGGCGGCGCGACGAGCTGGCGCGGATCACCAACGGCTACTCGCCGGCGATGATCGAGCAGGTCTGCTCGATGGCGCTGACCTACGCGCACGCCGAGCAGCGGCTGGAGGCCAGCTGGGACGACATCGTCCAGGCGATCACGACGATCGAGTCCGGGACCGCGCAGAACATCGACTACATCGCCCTGGAGACGCGCTCGGTCGCGATCCACGAGGCCGGCCACGCCGTCGCCGCGCACGTGTACATGCCCTTCCGGCAGTCGACGCGGCTCTCGATCCGCAAGCGCGGCGGCTCGCTCGGCCACCACCAGGTGATGGACGTCGAGGAGCGCTTCGTGCGCTGGCGCCACCAGGAGGCGGCGGACGTCGTCTGGGGCCTCGGCGCGATGGCCGCCGAGCACGTCTTCTACGGCGAGAACGGCACGGGCGTCGGCGGCGACGTGCAGTCGGTCAGCTCCCGCGCGGCGGCGATGGTCGGCTTCTCGGGCATGGCCCCGAACCCCGTCGACCTCTCGCACCTCGAGTTCGAGAGCGACGAGGCGCGCGAGGAGGCCGAGCAGGAGTACATGGACCGCTTCGTGCGGATCGGCCAGAAGATCATGAACCGCTCGCGCGGCATGACGCAGAGCGGCGACGCGATCGCGACGATCCTGATGGACAAGTACAAGTCGCGCGCTGCCGCGGCGATCCTCGGGCAGGCCTACGTCACCGCGTACTGCGTGATCCGCCACAACCGCGAGCAGGTCGCCTACATCGCCGACCAGCTCGTGGAGCGCAAGGAGCTCTTCGGCGACGAGGTCGTCGAGCTGCTCCAGTCCGTGGAGCTCGAAGCCCCCACCATCGACATCACCGACGACACGATCTGGCCGAAGCTGTGAGCGCCGAGAACGACCCCATCGACGACGAGCCGCGCCTCGAGGAGGTCCCGCCGGAGGTCACGAGCGACGAGGTCGTCGAGCTCGGCCGCCACCGGCCGCCGGACCTCGTGGGCACGCGTCCCGAGTGGGACCCGGCAACGCTCGTGCCGAGCAGCGTGCCGCGCGCGGCGGCGGGGCGCCTGTGGGCGCCGGCGGACGAGGGCGAGGAGGGCGACGCCGAGGCGCTGCCGGCGGC
>JAOPZG010000530.1 GCA_025964215.1 Conexibacter sp. | reverse complement strand
CTGGGTGCGGGCGGGCGTGCCGGAGTTCGTCGCGGAAGCGGCCATGTCCCGACCATCCTACTTGCGTTCACGACTGAATGTTTCTGTGGTAGCGTCCGCCCCCCGAATTCGACTTTGAGGAGTACAGGGAATGGCAGCCTCCGAGGCGTTGGTGTTCGACGCCATCCGCACCCCCCGTGGCAAGGGCAAGAGCAACGGCTCCCTGCACGGGACCAAGCCGGTCGACCTGGTCGTCGGCCTGATGCACGAGATGCTCGTGCGCAACGAGCGCCTCGATCCCAACCGGGTCGACGACGTCGTCCTCGGCTGCGTCTCCCCCGTGGGCGACCAGGGCGCCGACATCGCCAAGACCGCCGCCATCAAGGCCGGCCTTCCGGACACGGTCGCCGGCGTGCAGCTCAACCGCTTCTGCGCCTCCGGCCTCGAGGCCGTGAACATCGCCGCGCAGAAGGTCGCCTCCGGCTGGGAGGACCTCGTCTTCGCCGGCGGCGTCGAGTCGATGTCCCGCGTCCCGATGGGCTCCGACGGCGGCGCCTGGGCGATGGACCCCGAGACGAACTACGACACGACCTTCATCCCGCAGGGCGTCGGCGCCGACCTGATCGCCACGATCGAGTCCTTCTCCCGCGACGACGTCGACGCCTACGCCGCGCGCTCGCAGGACCGCGCCGCGACCGCGCAGGCCGAGGGCCGCTTCGACAACTCCGTCATCGCGGTCAAGGACCTCAACGAGAACCTCGTCCTCGCCAAGGACGAGTTCATCCGCGCCGGCACGACGGTCGAGACGCTCGGCAAGCTGAAGCCCTCGTTCGCCGTCATGGGCGAGATGGGCGGCTTCGACGCCGTCGCGCTCCAGAAGTACCACTGGGTCGAGAAGATCGACCACGTCCACACGCCCGGCAACTCCAGCGGCATCGTGGACGGCGCCTCGCTGGTCGCGATCGGCAACGAGGAGACCGGCAACGCGCTGGGCCTCACGCCGCGCGCCCGCATCCTCGCCACGGCGGTGAGCGGCGCCGATCCCACCATCATGCTCACCGGTCCCGCGCCCGCCTCCAAGAAGGCGCTCGCCAAGGCCGGCATCACCGCCGACCAGCTCGACCTCGTCGAGATCAACGAGGCCTTCGCGGCCGTCGTCCTCCGCTTCGTGCGCGACATGGACCTCGACATCGAGAAGGTCAACGTCAACGGCGGCGCCATCGCCATGGGCCATCCGCTCGGCGCGACCGGCGGCATGATCCTCGGCACGATCGTCGACGAGCTGCACCGCACCGGCGGCAAGTACGGCCTCTGCACGCTCTGCGTCGGCGGCGGCATGGGCATCGCGACCGTCGTGGAGGCGCTCTAGATCATGGGCGAGTCCACCACCATCAAGTACGACAAGGGCGAGGACGGGATCGTCGTCCTCACGCTGGACGACCCGAACCAGTCGGCCAACACGATGAACCGCGCCTACATCGCGTCGATGGGCGCGACGGTCGAGCGGCTCGAGGCCGAGAAGGACGACATCACGGGCGTCGTGCTCACCTCGGCGAAGAAGACCTTCTTCGCCGGCGGCGACCTCAACGACCTCAAGACGGTCACGCCCGAGCAGTCCGAGGAGTTCGCCGCGGGCATCCGCGAGGTCAAGGCGCAGCTGCGCCGGCTGGAGACGCTGGGCAAGCCCGTCGTCGCCGCGATCAACGGCGCCGCGCTGGGCGGCGGCCTGGAGATCGCGCTCGCCACGCACCACCGCGTCATCGTCGACGACCCGAAGGCGAAGCTCGGCTTCCCCGAGGTCAAGTTGGGGCTGTTGCCCGGTGGCGGCGGCGTCGTGCGCTCGGTGCGCATGTTCGGCATCGTCAACGCGCTGATGCAGCTCCTGCTCCAGGGCCAGGAGGTCCGCCCCGCGCAGGCCAAGGAGATGGGCCTGGTCGACGAGGTCGTCGCCACGCGCGACGACCTGGTCCCCGCCGCCAAGGCGTGGATCGCGGCCCAGGGCGAGGACTTCGCCGGCCAGCCGTGGGACGTCAAGGGCTACAAGATCCCCGGCGGCACGCCGTCGAACCCGAAGCTCGCGCAGAACCTGCCGGCGTTCCCGGCCAACCTGCGCAAGCAGCTCAAGGGCGCCACCTACCCCGCGCCGCACCACATCATGGCCGCGGCCGTCGAGGGCGCGCAGGTCGACTTCGACACGGCGATCGAGATCGAGGGCCGGTACTTCACCGACCTCGCGACGGGCCAGATCGCCAAGAACATGATCCAGGCGTTCTTCTTCGACCTCCAGCAGGTCAACGGCCCGCGCGGGCGGCCGGAGGGCATCGAGCCGTTCAAGCCGACCAAGGTGGTGGTGTTGGGCGCCGGCATGATGGGCGCCGCCATCGCCTACGTCTGCGCGAAGGCCGGCATCGCCGTCGTGCTGAAGGACGTCAACCAGGAGAACGCCGACCGCGGCAAGGGCTACAGCAAGGCCCTGGTCGACAAGGCCGTCTCCCGCGGGCGCTCGACGCAGGAGGCCGGCGACGCGCTGCTGGCGCTCATCACGCCGTCCGCCGACCCGGCCGACGCCGCGGGCGCCGAGCTCGTCATCGAGGCGGTCTTCGAGGACCCGGCCGTCAAGGCGCAGGTCTTCGCCGAGATCGAGCCGCACCTCGCCGAGGGCGCGTTGTTGGGGTCGAACACCTCGACGCTCCCGATCACCCAGCTGGCCGAGGGCGTCTCGCGTCCGGCGGACTTCATCGGCCTGCACTTCTTCTCCCCCGTGGACAAGATGCCGCTGCTGGAGATCATCAAGGGCGAGCAGACCGGCGACGAGGCGCTCTACCGCGCGCTCGACGTCGCCAAGCTCATCAAGAAGACGCCGATCGTCGTCAACGACTCGCGCGGCTTCTTCACCTCGCGCGTCATCGGCACGTTCATCAACGAGGGCATCGCGATGCTGACCGAGGGCGTCCCGGCGCCGACGATCGAGCAGGCGTCCTCGCAGGCCGGCTACCCGGCGCCCGTGCTCCAGCTCAGCGACGAGCTCAACATGGAGCTGATGGCGAAGATCCGCAAGGCGTCGAAGGAGGCCATCGAGGCCGACGGCGGCGAGTGGGTCGACCACCCGGCGTTCGGGGTCATCGACACCATGTTGGCCGAGGGCCGCGCCGGCAAGCTCCGCGGCGCCGGCTTCTACGAGTACGCCGACGGCAAGCGCACGGGCCTCTGGCCCGGCCTGCGCGAGCAGTTCCCGCCGGTCGCCGACCCGTCGGCGATCTCGCTCAAGGACCTCGAGGAGCGCATGCTCTTCGCCGAGGCCCTCGAGACGGTCAAGTGCGTGGACGAGGGCGTGATCGAGTCGGTCGCCGACGCGAACATCGGCTCGATCTTCGGGATCGGCTTCCCGGCCTGGTCGGGCGGCGTGCTCCAGTACATCAACGGCTACGAGGGCGGCGTCGCCGGCTTCGTGGCCCGCGCGCGCGAGCTCGCCGAGCAGTACGGCGAGCGCTTCGAGC
>JAOPZG010000526.1 GCA_025964215.1 Conexibacter sp. | reverse complement strand
GTCGACCACGGCCAGCGCCCCGAAGCGGCGCAGCGGCTCCGAGCCGAGGAGGACCTCGAGGGAGGTGTCGCGGGAGATGGTGGCCTCGGCGTCCTCGCCGGTCTCGAGCAGCTCGCCGGCGGTGAGGGTCGGCTGGCCGCCGGCGACCGCGACGTCGACGCGCTCCTGGCGCAGCAGGCCGACGAGGCGGCCGTCGTCCACGTCGATCACCGGGAACCACGGGAGCTGGTAGCGCAGGAAGAACTCGTCCTGCGCGGCGAGCGCGGTGGTCTCGCGCGGGACGGCGACGGGCTCGTCGTCCATCAGGTCGGCCGCGGTCACGCCGTCGATCCGCTCGGCGAACTGCGAGGAGACGACCGCGCTGCGCGCGCCCTGGCTCAGGAACCAGCCGAGGATCCCGAGCCAGATCCCGTCGGCCACGTCGCCGGTGACCAGCAGGAACAGACCGAGGCCGATCAGGATGTAGGCGAAGCCCTGGCCGAGGCGGCCGGCGAGGCGCGTCGCGCGGTGGCGGTCGCCGGTGAGCTTCCAGGCGATGGCGCGCGCGATCCGGCCGCCGTCGAGCGGGAAGCCCGGCACGAGGTTGAACACCAACAACCCGCCGTTGACCAGCGCGAGCCAGCCCAGCAGGGCCAGCACCGGCGTGCTCTCGTCGGAGTCGGCGAAGAGGTTCACGCTCCAGTCCGGATGCGAGAGCAGCGCGACCCCGATCGTCGCGAGGATCGTGATCAGGAACGTGACGGCGGGCCCGGCGGCGGCGATCCGGAACTCCTCGCCCGGCGACTGCGAGTCGCGCGAGAGCTTCGCCAGCCCGCCGAAGACCCACAGGTCGATGCCGAGCACGTGGATGCCGTTGCGCCGCGCCACGACCGCGTGGCCGAGCTCGTGCAGGGCGATCGAGAGGAAGAAGAGCAGCGCGCCCGCGACGGCCGTGACGTAGGTGGTGGTGTTGCTCGCGTCGGGCAGCGAGAGGGCGAACTGGTCCGACAGCCACCAGATCATCAGGAACAGGAAGAGGAACCAACCGGGGCTGGCGCCGATGCGGATGCCGAACACCCGCGCGAGCTGCATGGATCCACCGCCGCCGAACATCGGGCACATTGTGACGGGTGGAGCGCGCCACCATCCTCGGTCTCTATGCCCAAGGGCTCTTCCCGATGGACGAGCAGGGCTCGCCTCCGCCCGCCGAGCTGCCGTGGTGGGTCGCCGATCCGCGCACGATCTTCGAGCTCGACGACGCCTCGCGGGCCGCGCTGCGCCGCCGCGTGCGCCGCTCGCTGGCCGCCCGCGAGGACTGGCAGCTGCGGATCTCCAACGCCTTCGACCAGGTCGTCGCCCACTGCGCGCAGCCGCGCTCGCCGGAGGACGGCGTCTGGCTGACGCCGCGGATGCACCGGCTCTACCGCCTCCTGCACGCCAGCGGCCACGCGCACACGTTCGAGGTCTGGGTCGACGGCGAGCTGGCCGCCGGGCTGATCGCGGTGATGCTCGGCCGCGCCGCGATGCTCGAGTCGATGTGGCACCGCGTCCCGCATGCGGGCAACGTCCTGGTCTCGCGAACCCTCGACGCGCTCGCCGAGGGCGGCGCGGTCCTCTGCGACATCCAGACCGCGACCGAGCACACGCTGCGGCTCGGCGCCGTCCAGATCTCGCGCGCGGAGTACGAGGCGCGGCTGCGCGCCGCGCTCGACGGGTGACCCACCTCACCCCGGAGCCAGGCGCGCCACGCCCTACAATCGTGGGCAGGTATGGACACCGGCGATCGCCTCACCTGGACGCAGCGACGCGAGCTCGAGCGCGAGCTCTGGCTCGACGAGCACCTGCGCGTCCTGGCCGAGGTCGTGCCGGAGGACCTCGACGACCCGGAGCTGCTCCGGGGCATCGAGTCCCGCGCCCGCGAGCTGGCCGACACGATCGCCAGGCTCCGCCAGATGCGCGGCGACGACCTTGCGGTCGAGCGCGAGATCGTCGCGTTCCGCGGCGCGCTCGAGCAGCTCGGCTAGCGCGCGCCTCAGCCCTGGCGCGTCGGCAGCGAGCGCGTCTGTCACGCCGCGCCGGGCAGCGTCTCGGCGCGCGCCCCCGCGTCGTTGTCGTCGATCGCTAGCCCGACTTCAGCCCCGCGGCCTCGACCCGCGGCCCCATCGCCTGGGCCAGCGCGATCAGGCCCGACAGCGGCCTGATCATCACGGTGAAGTCCGCGATCAGCCCGTCCGGGCCGATGCGCAGCAGGTCGAGGCCCTCGAGCGAGCGGTCGCCGACGCGCGCGGTGAAGATCAGCGCGTGGACGGGATCGTCGCCGTCGCCGGCGAGCTCGTCGGTGTAGTGGAAGTCCTCGAAGGTCTCGAAGACGAGGCGCAGCAGGCCGCTGACCGTCTCGACGCCCTGGTACTCCTGGAAGACCGCGGGGCTGTGGAAGGTGATGTCCGGGGCGAGCGTCAGCAGCGCCGCCTCGATGTCGCCGGCCTCGACCGCCGCGCGGAACCGCTGCGGGGCGCTCATGCCGCCACCGGCGCGTGGCGCTCGATGATCGCGTCGCTGAATCGAAGACCGTCACGCTGCATGGGGCACGTTCCTTTCGAGGATTTGGCCGACGTCGGTCCCGGGTGGCAGCGTCCCGTAGTGCATCCCGCCGTCGCCGCTCAGCCGCGTGGCGACGAACGCGTCGGCGACCGCGGCGGGCGCGTGGCGCAGGAGCTGCGAGGCCTGGAGCGCGAGCGCCATCCGCTCGACCACCAGCCGCGCCCGGTGCTCGAGCTCGGCCGGACGGGAGAACTCGCAGCGCACGGTCTGGACGTAGGCGTCGTAGCGCGTGTCCTGGCCGGTGGCGGCGTCGAGCTCCTCCAGGAAGACGTCGAGCGACTCGGGCGAGCGCGAGAGCGCGCGCAGGACGTCCAAGGCCATCACGTTGCCCGAGCCCTCCCAGATCGAGCAGAGCGGCGCCTCGCGGTAGAGGCGCGGCATGCCGGAGGCCTCGACGTAGCCGTTGCCGCCGAGGCACTCGAGCGCCTCGAACGCGTGGTTCGGGACGCGCTTGCAGACGTGGTACTTGGCGACCGCGGTGGCGAGGCGCTTGAAGAGGTCGGCGCGGTGGTCGCCGGCGGCGGCCTCGTCGTAAGCGCGGCAGAGCCGCAGGGTGAGCGCGGTCGCGGCCTCGCTCTCGACGGCGAGGTCGGCGAGGACGTTGCGCATCAGCGGCTGGTCGATCAGCGTCTTGCCGAACGCGGCACGGTGCA
>JAOPZG010000467.1 GCA_025964215.1 Conexibacter sp. | reverse complement strand
CCCGGCCACGTACGAGACGTGGTCGATCGATCCGCCGGAGCCCGTCGCCGCGAGCTAGTCAGTCCGCGGTGCCGACCGGCGCGATCGTGACGGTCGAGCCGCCCTCGACGAGGTAGCGGGCGCCGGTCACGTAGCTGCTCTCGTCCGAGCCCAGGAAGACGGCGACCCACGCCACCTCCTCGGGCTCGGCGATGCGGCCGAGCGGGACGCCGGCGGCCACCTTCTCCACGACGGGGACGAAGCCCTGGACGATCAGGACCGGCGTCCGGATCGGACCGGGGTGGACGGCGTTGGCGCGGATGCCCTCGCGACCGTAGGTGACCGCGATGTGGCGCACGAGCGCGGTCGTGCCGGCCTTCGCCGCCTGGTAGTCGGCGTGGGTCGGCAGCGACGCGTCGGGGCCGTCGCTGGAGGCGATCGCCACGATGATGCCGTCGCGGTTGGCGCGCATCGTCGGCAGCACGGCGCGCATGCCGAAGAACGGGCCGGTGAGGTTGACCTCGAGTCCCTTGCGCCACTCGTCGGTGGTGGTGTCGGCCAGCGCGGGGCCACCGAAGCGGAAGGCGTTGCTGACGAACAGGTTGACCGGGCCGAACTCCGCGGCGCAGCGCTCGACGGCGGCGGTCCAGTCGGACTCGCTGGTCACGTCCAAGTGCTGGTAGATGGCCTGGCCGCCCTCGTCGCGGATCGCGGCGGCGGTCTGCTCGCCGAGCTCGTCGAGGATGTCGGTCAGCAGGACGGTGGCGCCCTCGAGCGCGTAGAGGCGGGCGATGCTGGCGCCGAGGCCGCGCGCCGCGCCGCTGATGATGGCCTGCTTGCCCTCGAGGCGCGAGCCGGAGATGCGGCCCATCCGGGGTAGGTCGTGCGTCGTCATATGATGGGCTAGCATACACATGGTTAGCATAGAAGTGCCCAGCTCGAGGGAGACCAGAATGACCGTTGACGCGATCGCGGCAGCCCCGCGCCCGCCGGCCGACTTCAACCCGATCGACCAGGCGTTCCTCGCCGATCCCTACCCCATGCTCAAGCGCCTGAGCGAGGAGTGCCCGGTGTTCTTCTCGCCGGAGCTGGGCTTCTGGGGCGTGATGCGCTACGACGACATCGCGCCGGTGC
Organism: Conexibacter sp.; assembly: GCA_025964215.1. Classification (GTDB taxonomy): domain Bacteria; phylum Actinomycetota; class Thermoleophilia; order Solirubrobacterales; family Solirubrobacteraceae; genus Baekduia. The sequence continues at coordinate 2,542 of JAOPZG010000467.1, read as the reverse complement.
TGGCCGACTTCGAGACGTTCTCCAACGCCAGCGTCCGCTTCCCGCCGATCCCCGAGGACCTGGCCGCGCGCGTGCCCGACGGCTTCTTCTCCAAGGCCTTCATCGCCATGGACCCGCCCGAGCACACCAAGTACCGCAAGGAGGGCAACCGCGGCTTCACGCGCGGGCGGATGAAGGAGCTCGAGGAGCCGGTCCGGGCGATCGCCAACGAGCTGATCGACGGGATCATCGACCGCGGCGCCTGCGACTTCATGCACGAGTACGGCTACGCGCTGACCGTCCGCACGATCATGCAGCTGCTCGACATCCCGGTCGAGAAGATGGAGATCATGCGCGCGCTGGCCGAGGACTTCCCGTCCATCGTCCAGGACGGGATCGACCCGATGCCGCCCGACGAGCGCCACGAGCGCTGGGCGCGCATGGTCGAGGTGCGGGAGTACTTCGCCGCCATGGTCGAGGAGCGGCGCGCCAACCCGGGCGAGGACATGGTGTCGGTGCTCTCGGGGACCAAGGACGAGGACGGCGGCTACGTCTTCGACACCCAGCGCCTGGTCACGCACATGACCGAGTTCATCTTCGGCGGGACCGACACGACCGCCAACCTGATGGCCTTCACGATCCAGCTGCTCGACCAGGACCCCGCCCAGCGCGAGCAGGTCCTGGCCGACCCGTCGCTGATCGACAACACCATCGAGGAGGTGCTGCGGCGCCGCTCGCCGACGGTCGGCATCTTCAAGACGACGACGCGCGAGGTCGAGGTCGGCGGGATCACCATCCCCGCCGGCGCGCTGGTCTGGCTGGCGATCGCCGCGGCCGCGCACGACCCGGAGCGCTTTCCCGAGCCCGAGCGGTTCGACATCCACCGCACCAACGCCAAGGACCACATGACGTTCGGCAAGGGGCGCCACTTCTGCATCGGCGCGCCGCTGACCCGGACCGAGGCGAGGGTCGGCCTGGAGGTGCTCTTCGAGCGCTTGCCCGGCTTGCGGGTGGTGCCCGGCCAGCAGCTGGAGTTCCAGCCGATCCTGCTGACCAACGTGCTGCAGGGCCTCGACGTGACCTGGTAGCCGAGCTCGGCGCCCGGCTGCTCGTAATGCTTGTTATAGTAGCCATCAATGCAACGGACCCCAGAGACCGGAGCGGCGCTGTCGGTCCCTGTGTCGCCGCTGGACGAGCTGCGTCTCGAGGTGCGGGCCGCGCTCGTGGGGTGGCGGCAGGAGGGCGTCTTCGTGCCGCAGTGCGACGGGTGGTGCCGCGGCTTCTCGCGTGAGCTGACCCGCCGCCTCGCCGAGCGCGGCTGGGTCGGCGTCACGATCCCGACCGAGTACGGCGGCGGCGGGCGGACCGGTCAGGAGCGCTACGTGATCGCCGAGGAGCTGCTGGCGGCGGGTGCGCCGGTCACCGCGCACTGGACGGCGGAGCGCCAGATCGTCCCCATGCTGCTGAACGTCGGCACCGAGGCCCAGCGCCAGAGGTTCCTGCCGATGATCGCCCGCGGCGAGCTCACGTTCGCGGTCGGCATGAGCGAGCCCGGCAGCGGCTCGGACCTCGCGTCGGTGCGCACGCGCGCCGTGCGCGGCGACGACGGCTGGCGGCTCAGCGGCCAGAAGATCTGGTCGACGGTCGCACAGCTCGCCGACTACATGGTGGTGTTGTGCCGAACCGACGGCACGTCGGAAGATCGTCAGGTCGGCCTGAGCCAGATGCTCGTCGACCTGCGCGCGCCGGGGGTCGACATCCGGCCCATCGACGCGATGAACGGCGAGGCCGACTTCTGCGAGGTCTTCTTCGACGACGTCGTGATCGACGACGAGGACGTCGTCGGGCACCTCGGCGCCGGCTGGAAGCAGGTGCTCGCCGAGCTGAGCTTCGAGCGCAGCGGTCCCGACCGCTACATGTCGACCTACCCGCTGGTCGAGCGCTTCCTGGCGGTCGCCCCGATGGAGCGCCCGGACGTCGCGACGGCGGCGGGCCGCCTGCTGGCCGAGCTGGTCGCCGTGCGCGGGCTCTCGATGAGCGCGCTCGCCGCGGGCGGTGGGGACCTCGGCGCGGACGCCGCGCTCTGCAAGGACGCGGGCACCGGCTACGAGCAGGGCAGCATCGAGACGGTGCGCGAGCTGATGGCCGACTGCGCCGTCGCCGACGCCATGCTGCAGACCCTGCTCGACGACATGGTGCTGACCGCGCCGATGATCACGCTGCGCGGCGGCACGACCGAGATCCTCCGCGGCGTCACCGCCCGGCGGATGAGCGCCGGATGAGCGGCGCCGACCTCTTCAGCGACATCGTGCGCGAGCTGTTCGCGGCGCGCTACCCGGTCGACGGTGGCGGCGACGCTTCCGACGGGGCGCTGGACGCCGAGCGCTGGCACGAGCTCACCGAGCTCGGCTTCACGCTCGTCTCGGTGCCCGAGTCGGCCGGCGGCGGTGGCGGCAGCGTGGCCGACGCTTGCGCGCTGGTCCGGATCGCGGCCGGCCACGCCGTGCCGCTGCCGCTCGGCGAGACCGCGCTGCTCGGCGGCTTCGTCGCCGCCGCCGGCGGG
>JAOPZG010000419.1 GCA_025964215.1 Conexibacter sp. | reverse complement strand
GCGCCGCGCGACCGGGCGGCGATCATGATGGCCAACGTCCCGGAGTTCGTCGGCACGTGGTTCGGGCTCGCGCGCGCCGGAGTGATCGAGGTGCCGGTCCACGGCGCGTACCGCGGGCCGTTGTTGGAGCACATCCTGGCCGAGTCGGGCGCGCGCGTGCTGTTCTGCGACGCGGGCTTCCTGGAGCGGCTGGAGGGGCTGGCGCTGCCGGCGCTGGAGCGCGTGGTGGTGCGGGGCGACGTGCCGTCCGGCGTCTCGCCGCCCCCGGGCGTCGTCGTCTGCGACCTGGCCGAGGCGCTCGCCTCCGCGCCCGATCCCGCGCCGCCGCGCGTGGCGCCCGAGGATGTCTCGTGCATCCTCTACACCTCGGGCACGACCGGCCCGGCGAAGGGCGTCGTCCTGCCCCACAGCGCGAACCTCGCGCTCGCGCGCGCCAACGTCGCGTTGATGGAGTACACGGCGGCCGACGTGTTGTACACCGCCTTCCCGTTGTTCCACGTCAACGCGAAGTTCACCTCGGTGACCTCCGCGCTGCTCACGGGCGCGCGGCTGATCCTCGACGACCGCTTCAGCGCCTCGCGCTTCTGGGCGACGCTGGCCGAGCACGGCGTGACGTCGTTCAACTACATGGGGTCGCTCCTGACGATCCTCGCCAAGCAGCAGCCCGGGCCGGGCGACCGCGCGCACTCCGTCACCCGCGCCTACGGCGGCGCCTGTCCCGCGGCGTTGTGGGAGGACTTCGAGGAGCGCTTCGGGGTGCGGCTCCACGAGCACTACGGGATGACCGAGATCGGGATCGCCACCCAGAACACGCGGACGGTCCGCCGGCCCGGATCGTGCGAGCGGCGCCCGACTACGAGGTGCGCGTCGCGGGCGAGGACGACGCCGAGGCGGCGGTCGGCGAGCTCGGCGAGCTCCAGGTCCGCCCGCGACGGCCCGGCGTGATGCTGCGCGAATATTGGGCCCACCCCGCCGCAACGATCGAGGCGACGCGCAACCTCTGGTTCCACACCGGCGACCGCGCGCGGATGGACGCCGACGGCTTCTTCTTCTACGCCGACCGCTTGAAGGACTCGATCCGGCGGCGGGGCGAGAACGTCTCCTCCTACGACGTCGAGAGCGTGGTCAACGCGTTCGCCGGCGTCGTTGAGTCCGCGGCCTACGGCGTGCCGTCGGAGCTGGGGGAGGACGACGTGATGGTCGCGGTCGTGTGGTCGGGCGCGCCCGACGTCGAGGGGCTGGTCGCGCACTGCGCGGCGCGCCTGGCCGACTTCGCGGTCCCGCGCTACCTGCGCGCCGTCGGCGAGCTGCCGAAGACCGCGAGCCAGCGCGTGCAGAAGTTCCGCCTGCGCGAGGACGGCGTCGTGGCCGGCACCGTTGACCGCGGCGAGCGCGCCGGCGGCCGCCGCGCCCGCTAGCGCAGCCCGCTGCCCTCGCCGGTCAGGACGGTCTTCATCACGCGGTTCATCGCGTTGCGCGGGAGCGCGTCGACGAAGTCGATCCGGACCGGGACCTTGTAGTCGGCGAGCCGCTCGGCGCAGTAGGCCCGCAACTCGGCCTCGGTCGGCGGAGGGTCGCCGAGCGCGACGACGACGCCGCGGACGTCCTGGCCGAGCACGGGGTTCGGGAGCCCGACGGCCGCGGCCTCCAGCACGCCGGGGTGCTCGGCGAGCACGCCCTCGACCTCGGCGGAGGAGATGTTCAGGCCGCCGCGGCGGATGATCTGCTTGCCGCGGTCGACGAAGGACACGAAGCCCGCGTCATCGACCGTCGCCATGTCGCCGGTGTGCAGCCAGCCGTGGCGCAGCGCGTTCGCGGTCGCCTCGGGGTCGCGGACGTAGCGCGACATGATCGAGGGCGCGCGCAGGCAGAGCTCGCCCATGACGCCGGGCGCGACCGGCTCGCCGTGCGGGTCGAGGACCGCGTGCTCGACCCACGGGTGGAACGACGTCCGGCCGATCGAGAGGCCGTCGGCGCCGATCCGGCGTAGTGCTTCAGGATGGTCCTCGGGCGTGAGCATCAGGCCGGAGGTCCCGCCCTCGGTCAACCCGTACACGTTGGTCAGCTCGACGTCCCAGCTCTCGCCGATCTCGCGCGCGACACGCTGGTAGAACGCCGGCCCGTAGGGCTGCGCGCCGTAGCAGACGCGCCGCAGCGCGGGGAAGCGCAGCGCCGCGATCTCCTCGGCGCTGCGGCGCGCGAAGATCAGCTGCAGGACGCTCGAGATCAGGAACGTGGAGGTCGTGCCGTGGCGCGCCATCCGCTCGAGCGTCGCGCCGACCTCGAAGCCCGGCTCGACCACGTAGGTGCAGCCGGCCGAGAGGCAGGCGAGCAGGTTGGTGTGGCAGCCGGTCGAGGTGAAGAACGGGGCGAAGGACTGGTAGACGCTCGTCGGGTCCAGGCCCCAGAGCGGCATCGCCTGGATGCCGCAGGCGACCGAGTTGCCGTGGGTCAGCGCGACGGCCTTGGGATGACCCGTGGTGCCGGAGGTGAAGATCCAGTCGGCGTCGTCGTGCTCGGCGACGGGCGTGCGCAGGTGGTCGGGGTCACCGGCGTCGAGGGCGTCCGCGAACGACGCGCCGAGGGCGGGCGCGTCGGCGACCTCGAGGAGGATCGCGTCGTTCAGCGCCTCGCGCAGCCGCCCGAGCAGCGGCGCGAACGCTCCCGCGAAGACGATCGCGCGCGGCGCGACGAACGCCAACACGTAGGCCAGCTCGCGGTGGACGTAGCGCGTGTTGAGCGGGACGCTGATCGCGCCCAGGCGGTGCGCGGCGTGGTAGGCGACGTGCGCCTCGATCGCGCCGTCGTTGTCGAGCAGGATCCCGACCCGGTCGCCCGGCCCGAC
>JAOPZG010000405.1 GCA_025964215.1 Conexibacter sp. | reverse complement strand
CGCCGCGCTCCCCGTAGGAGAGGGCGATGACCTCGGCGGTGCCGCCGTTGGCGGTGCAGACGGCGATCGCGCCGCCCGCGCGCCAGACGAAGTCGGCGGAGTGCGCGCCGATGACCAGGACGCGGCGGCTCACCGGTCGCCTCCCTCGGCGAGGCGGCGGCTCTGGTGGACGGTCATCGTCTGGATCTCCTCGTCGGTGATGCCGTGCTCGAGCAGGCGGTCGGCGAAGAGCGCGAGGCCGTCCTCGACGGGCGGGTTCTTCGGCTGGCCGAGGTCGGTCGAGAGCAGGTTGTTGCCGGGGCCGGTCGCGCGGATGCCCTCGGCCACGTGCGCCCACGTGCACTTGCCGGTGAACGGCGTCGTGAAGCAGCGCTCGAGGATCGCGCCCTCGGCGGCGAGCGCGGCCTGATCCGGGATCGACAGGTCCTGGCTCGGGAACTCGGGGTGGGTGACGACGACGTCGCGGACCCCGGCGGCGCGGGCGGCGCGGACGACGGCGAAGATCTCGTCGCGGTCGAGGTGGCCGGTGGCGAGGATCAGCTGGTGCTTGGCGACCACCTCGAGGACGCTGAGCAGCGCGGCCGTCGGCGTCCCGCCGCCGTTGAGCACGGGGACCGGCGGCGTCTCCATCCCGGCCTCGCGCAGCTCCTGCTGGATCGCGACCCACATCGGGACGTGGACGCCGGGCGCGTAGGTGCGCTCGCGGGCGCCGAGCTCGTTGACGGCGTCGACGGTCGGGAGCCAGACGATCCGCGCGCCCTCGCGCGCCGCGATCTCGACGGCGAGCGGGTTGAGCCCGCCGACGGCGGCGTTGAGCGTGATCGCCCCGACCGCGCGAACGCCGTCGGGGGCCGTGGCGTTGACGGTCCGCGCGCGCTCGGCGGTCGACGTGTAGTGGGACTTCAGCCCGAAGCCGGCGAGGCCGTGGAGCGCGCAGCGCTCGGCCAGCGTGACGTCGTCGACGATCCGCCCGACGACGTCGGGGTCGACGTGGACGTGCAGGTCGTAGGCGCCGCGGACGAGCGCTCGGCCGCGGTCGGTGGGGGTGGTGATCGGGTCCTCGCGCATCGACGTCGCCTGACCGTACGACCTTCCGGCAACGATTGTCAACAATCTTGTCGACATTTCAGCGACCAGCGCCTAGGCTTGCGTCGCGATGGCCGCCGACGCGTACTCCCTGCTCCGCGCCGAGATCCTCTCCGGCGAGCTCCAGCCCTCCGAGCGGCTGGTCGAGGCCGACCTCACGGCGCGCCTCGGCGTCAGCCGCGGGGCCGTGCGCACGGCGCTCGTCCGGCTCCAGCAGGAGGGCCTGGTGGAGCACGAGCGCCACCGCGGCGCCCGCGTCCGGCTGGTCGGCGAGCGCGAGGCCGCGGAGATCCTCGAGGCCCGCATGGTCCTCGAGGGCCTGGCCGCGCGGCACGCCGCGGCGCGCGCGACGCCGGAGGACGTCGCGGGGCTGCGGGCGATCCTCGCCGACATGCGCGAGCGCCTCGACGCCGGCGACCTGCTCGGCGTCTCGGACCGCAACGCGATCCTCCACGCCCGCCTGCTGGCGATGGCCGGCCACGCGACCGTCGATCGCCTCGTCGCCGGCCTCCGCGGCCAGCTCGTGCGCTTCCAGTACCGCACCATCCTGGTCCCCGGCCGCTCGGACCGCTCGTTCGCGGAGCACACCGCGATCGTCGACGCGGTCGCCGCCGGGGACGCCGACGCGGCCGAGGCGGCGATGCTCCGCCACCTCGGCCACGTCACGCAGGCGCTGCGGGAGTCCCCTCAGCGAAACAGCGCCTCGACCGCCGCGGCGCCCAACCCGACGGCCTCGTAATGCTCCTTGCACATGGCGATGTAGTGATGGACGTCGAAGAAGTCCTCGGACTCGCCGTGCTCGTCGAGCCAGATCAGCGGGCCGGTGACGATGAAGATCGCGCGCATCGGCTCGGCCGACTCGTAGGCGACGAGCGTGTGGCCCTCGCCGGGCGCCTCGTAGACGAAGTCGCCGGCCGTCGCGGTCCACTCGTGCTCCAAGTACCCCCACTTGCCCGAGATGGTGTAGGCGAAGACCTCGTGGGGGTGGTAGTGCCGGTTGACGAGACCGGCCTCCTTCGCCATCAGGACGTCGCACCAGCGGTTGGTGGTGGGGGAGATCCAGAGCGGCCGCGAGGAGACGGTCGCGCTGAACGGGACGTAGTAGCGGTCGTCGTCGACCGGCGCGTTCTGGAGGTAGAGCTCCGGCGGCGCGTCGGGTTGGAAGACCTTGGCGATCGGCTCGAGGTCGCGCCAGAACTCGTTGCTTGGGGCTTCGGGCATGAAAGCATCCTAAACATTTGACAGTTACCGGCCGTCTCAGTTACGTTCGGGATGGTCACGCACGGACATCGTCCGGCACCGAGGGGAGATAGGTGGACATGGAGGAGAACGCCGCGGGTCACAGCGGTGCGCGAGGGACGCAGGCGGCGAGTGCCGGCGGTCAGGACGACCGCGGGGCGAAGCTGCGCGACCTCGGCAAGCGGGCCCTGGCGGTGGAGTCCAACAGCGTCCTGGTGGCGACGATCGCGCTGATCGTCTTCATCGGGATCATGCACCCCGACTTCCTGACGTGGGGCCAGCTGAAGGAGGTCGTCCAGAACTCGGTCTACGTGGGGATCATCGCCGCGGGGATGGCGTTCCTGATCTCGATGCGCGAGATCGACCTGTCGGTCGGGTCGATCTTCGGGCTCTCGATCGTCTGCTCGGCGCTGCTCATGCAGCACGGCTGGAACCCCTGGCTCGCCGGGCTGGCGGGCGTGATCCTGGCCGGCGGGATGGGCCTCGTCAACGCGACGGCGGTCCAGTTCATCGCGATCCCGGCGATCGTCGCGACGCT
>JAOPZG010000386.1 GCA_025964215.1 Conexibacter sp. | reverse complement strand
CTCGCGCTTGAAGGTCGCGCGGTGGTCGGCCGGCGCCCACGGGACCACGCGGAAGACGCTCGCGGCGGTCGCGGCGGCGAGGATCGCGCTCGCGGCGAACGCGGCGCGCCACCCGAGCGCCTGGCCGAGCCAGGTCGCGAACGGCACGCCGATGACGTTCGCGACGCTCAGCCCGAGCAGGACGCGGGAGACCGCGCGCGCCTTCAGCCCCTCCGGCGCGAGGTCGGCCGCGACCAGCGCGGCGATCCCGAAGTACGCGCCGTGGGGGAGGCCCGTGAGGAAGCGGGCGGCCATCAGCGCGGGGTAGGACGGCGCGATCGCGCTGAGCACGTTGCCCAGCATGTAGGCCACCATCAACCCGACGAGCAGCGACCGGCGCGGGAACCGCGCGCCGAGCCCGGCGAGGACGGGCGCGCCGACGACGACGCCGATCGCGTAGGCGCTGACGACGTGGCCGGCGGTCGGGATCGAGATCGAGACCCCGTCGGCGATCTGCGGCAGCAGGCCCATCGCCACGAACTCGGTCGTCCCGATCGCGAAGCCGCCGAGCGCGAGCGCGAGCAGCGCGAAGCGCAACCGGTCCGGCGGGGCGGCGGCGGGCCCGGGAGCGGGCGGGACGGAGGACCGTGGCGGGTCGTGGACGAGCGCGTCGAGCACGTCCCCTATGAGATACCGAAGATCGGGCCGAGATACGCCCGGCTTCACACAGCTTCACCCGACGGGCTACGGACCGGCGGTCGGGGCCGGCCAGGCCGGCAGTCCGTCGATCGACTCCACGTTCTTGGTGATCTTGTAGGACTCGATCTCCGCGACGCCGCCCTTGGCGAGCTTGCCCTTGGCCCACTTGGTGGCGTTGTCGCGCTCGCCGACGTGCTCCATGAGCGGGACGCCGAAGCCGCAGGCGTCGGCGATCCGGGTCACGTGGACGCGGACGATCGCGCGGCGCGACGCCTCGACCTCGGGCTGGGCGTCGAACGCGCACGCGGCCAGCAGCGGCGCGAACGCGTCGTCTTCGGCCCACACGACCTCGCCGCGTCCGTGGAGGCGCAGGATCCGCGGCGGGCCCTGGAACGCGCAGAGCATCACGACGATCCGGCCGTTCTCCTGGAGGTGCGCCGCGGTCTCCGCGCCGCTGCCCACGACGTCGAGGTAGGCGACCTCGGTGGGGGAGGTGATCCGCAGCGAGCCGATCGGGCCCTTGGGTGAGATGTTGACGTGGCCGCCGGCGGCGAGCGGCGCCGTGCCCACGAAGAACATGGACTGCTTCGCGATCCAGCGCGCGAGCGGTGCGTCGATCTCGTCGTAGATCCGGCCCATGCGCACAGTGTAAAAGGGGGTCGCGCCGCTAGCCTCTTGTCCTACATGACTCTCGAATCGTCCGACGACGCCGTCGGCTTCGCGGACCTGGCCCTCGCCGACGAGCTGGTCGCCGCCCTGACCGCCCTCGGCTACGAGGAGCCCACGCCCATCCAGCGCGAGGCGATCCCGCCGCTCCTGGAAGGCCGCGACCTGCTCGGCCAGGCCGCCACCGGCACCGGCAAGACCGCCGCCTTCGCCCTCCCGCTCCTCCAGCGCCTCGGCCGCGGCGCCGACGGCCAGGCGCCGCGCGCGCTCGTCCTCGTCCCCACGCGCGAGCTCGCGACGCAGGTCGCCGAGGCCATCCACCGCTACGGCCGCGACCTCGGCGTCCGCACGCTGCCGATCTACGGCGGTCAGCCGATCGTCCGCCAGCTCAAGGCGCTCAAGCAGGGCGTCGACGTCGTCGTCGCCACGCCCGGCCGCGCGCTCGACCACATCCGCCGCAACACGCTCAAGCCCGCCGGCCTCGAGGTGATCGTCCTCGACGAGGCCGACGAGATGCTCGACATGGGCTTCGCGGACGACATCGAGGCGATCCTCTCCGACACGCCCGGCGACCGCCAGACCGTGCTCTTCTCGGCGACGATGCCCCCGCGCATCAACAAGATCGTCGGCAACCACCTCAACAACCCCGTGCGGATCCAGCTCGGCGGCGAGCGCCACGCGCCGGGCGAGGCGCCGAAGGTCCGCCAGAGCGCCTACATCGTCCCGCGCGCGCACAAGCCGGCCGCGCTCGGCCGCGTGCTGGACCTCGAGTCGCCGACCGCCGCGATCGTCTTCTGCCGCACGCGCGACGAGGTCGACACGCTCACCGAGACGCTCAACGGCCGCGGCTACCGCGCCGAGGCGCTCCACGGCGGCATGACCCAGGAGCAGCGCACGCGCTCGATCGGGCGGCTGAAGGCCGGGACGATCGAGCTGCTCGTCGCCACCGACGTCGCCGCGCGCGGGCTCGACGTCGACGTGCTCACCCACGTCGTCAACTACGACGTGCCGGCCGCGCCGGAGGCCTACGTCCACCGCATCGGCCGCGTCGGGCGCGCGGGGCGCGAGGGCGTCGCGATCACGCTCGCGCAGCCGCGCGAGCACCGCCTGCTGAAGGCGATCGAGCGGATGACGCGCCAGCCGATCGCGATCGAGAAGGTCCCGACGGTCGCCGACCTGCGCGCCCGCCGGCTCGAGGCGACGCGCGACGCGCTCACTGAGCTGCTGAGCGAGGGCTCCGAGGGGCTCGACCCGTACCGCATCGTGGTCGAGTCGCTGGGCGAGGACCACGAGCTGATGGACGTCGCGCTGGCCGCCGTGCGGCTCGCGCACCAGGCGAACGCCGCGGTCGAGGACGAGACCGAGATCCCGAACGCCGCGCCGGCGCCCTCGCGCGAGCAGGGCCGCGGGCCGGGCCGGCCGGGACGCCCCGGCGGC
>JAOPZG010000043.1 GCA_025964215.1 Conexibacter sp. | reverse complement strand
CGGCCCTGCGCGGCGGCGATCCCCAGATGCTCATCGCCGTCGGTCACTCCCGTGAGCGCGTCGGCGAGCAGGCCGCCGTCCTCGCGCAGGGCGCCCGCGAGGCGATCGAGGATCGGGGCGGCGGCGCTCACGCGCTCAGAGCTCGGCGAACGCCGCGTGCGCGGCGTCGAGCGTCAGGTCGAGGTGCTCGGAGGTGTGCGCCAGCGACGGGAACCACGCCTCGTACTGCGACGGCGGCGGGTAGACGCCGCGCGCCAGCAGCCCGCGGCAGAACGCCGCGTAGGCCTCGTGATCGCACGCCTGGGCGCCCGCGTAGTCGCGCGGCGCGGTCTCGGCGAAGAAGATCGTCAGCAGCCCCGGGACCGTCGTGACGGCGACCGGGACGCCCGCGCCGGCGGCCGCGTCGCGCAGCCCGGAGGCCAGCGCCTCCGTCGTCGCGCTGAGGCGCACGTAGGCCGCGTCGTCGAGCATCCGCAGCGTCGCGAGGCCCGCGGCCACCGCGAGCGGGTTGCCGCTCAGCGTCCCTGCCTGGTAGACGTCGCCGGCCGGCGCGATGTTGTCCATCAACGCCCGCGAGCCGCCGTAGGCCGCGGCCGGCAGCCCGCCGCCGATGACCTTGCCCATGACCGTCAGGTCGGCCGCGACGCCCGCGCGCTCCTGGACGCCGCCGGCGGCGACGCGGAAGCCGGTGATGACCTCGTCGAAGACCAGCAGCGCGCCGTTCTCGTCGGCCTTGTTGCGCAGCAGCTCGAGGAAGCCCTCGACCGGCGGCACGAGGCCCATGTTCGCCGGGTACGGCTCGGCCAGGATCGCGGCGAGCTCGTGCTCGGCACACGCCTTCGCGACCGCCTCGCCGTCGTTCCACGGGACGATGACCGTCTCGTGCGTCGCCGACTCCGGGACGCCGGGCGAGGCCGGGATCCCCGCCGTCGCCAGCCCGCTGCCCGCCTGCGCGAGCAGGCCGTCGACGTGGCCGTGGTAGGCGCCGGCGAACTTCAGCAGCGTGGTCCGGCCGGTCACCGCGCGGGCGAGGCGGATCGCGCTCATCGACGCCTCGGTGCCCGAGGAGGTCATGCGCAGCATCTCGACCGACGGGAAGCGGCGGGCGACCTCGTCGGCGAGGTCGACCTCGCCGGCCGTCGGCGCGCCGTAGCTCGTGCCGCGGCGCGTCGCGGTGATGACCGCGTCCACGATCTCCGGGTGCGCGTGGCCGTGGATCAGCGGGCCCCAGGAGCAGACGTAGTCGACGTAGCGGTTGCCGTCGACGTCGACGATCTCGGCGCCCTCGGCGCGGTCGATGAAGATCGGGTCGCGGCCGATGGCGCGCATCGCGCGGACCGGCGAGTTGACGCCGCCCGGCAGGCGCTGCAGGGCCCGGGCGTAGAGCTCGGCCGACTTCGTATCGGTGATCGAGACCGACATCAGGCCCCGACGCCTGCGTGCTCCCGCTCCCACCGCTTGAAGTCGTCGGTGAAGTACAGGAGCCGGACCTTCTTGAACTCGGTGGAGGAGTAGAGCGTCGCGCGGTCCTCGATGCAGCCGACCTCGTCGCGGACGGCGTCGAGGATCGCGTCGCACTCCTCCTTGGAGCGGCCGTGGGCCATCGTGAACAGCTGGTAGGGCCAGTCCGCGTAGGTCGGGCGCTCGTAGCAGTGGCTGATGCCGCGGAAGGCGGCCATCCGGCGGCCGGCCTCCAGCACCTGGTCCTCCGGGACCTTCCAGACGCCCATGCCGTTGGCGCTGAAGCCGGCGCGGCGGTGGAAGAGGATCGCGGCGACGCGGCGCAGCAGCCCGCGCTCGACCATGCCCTCGAGGTGCGCGATCAACGTGTCGACCGGCATCCCGAGCTCGCGCGCGGCGTCGGCGTAGGGCTCGGAGACGACCGGCAGGTCGCCCTGGGTGGCCCGGATGACGGCCTTGTCGAGCTCGTCGTAGGGCTGGGGCTGGATGTCGACGGGCTCGACGATCTGCGCGGCCTTGGCGAGCGTCTCGGTGTCGCCCGACATCTCGAGGTCCATGCGGATCTTGAAGAGCTTGAGCGTCGGGAGCTGGCGGACCGACTCGGCGCCGGTCTCCGCCTTGAGGACGTCGAGCGTGCCCTCCAGGCCGAGCGGCGAGTCCGGCTCGGTGGCGACCGTGAACCACATGTTGAACTCGTGGTTGCGCAGGTAGTTGTGCGAGACGCCGGGGTGCGCGTTGACGATCTTGGCCGGGCGCCACGGGTGCTCGGGGTCGACCTTCGCGGCGACGAGCATCGACTGGAAGCCGAGGGCGCGCGTGTCGAAGATCGGCGTGACCTGGCGGATGATGCGCTGCTCGATCAGCTCGGCGACGCGGGTCAGGACGACGTCCTCCTCGACGCCCAGGACCGTCGCGACCTCGGCGTAGGGGCGCGGGTGCAGCGGGAAGGAGCCCTGCAGGAGGTTCAGGAGCTTCTTGTCGAGCTCGGAGAGCGCGACCGCCGCGCCGTCCTTGCGCGAGCGGATCTTGGGGGTCACTGAAGCCACTGGGCGGCGTCCTTCGCGTAATAGGTGATGACGATGTCGGCGCCGGCGCGGCGGATCGACGTGAGCGTCTCCAGCACGGTCGTCCGCTCGTCCATGTGACCGGCGGCCGCAGCGGCCTTGATCATGACGTACTCCCCACCCACGTGGTACGCGACGAGGGGCAGCTTCGTCTGCTGCTTCACGCGCCAGAGGACGTCGAGGTAGGGCACGGCCGGCTTGACCATCACCATGTCGGCGCCCTCCTCCACGTCGAGCGCGACCTCGCGCAGCGCCTCCTCGGCGTTGGCCGGATCCATCTGGTAGCTCTTGCGATCCCCGAAGCTCGGGGTCGAGCCGGCGGCCTCGCGGAACGGGCCGTAGAAGGCGGAGGCGTACTTGGCGCTGTAAGCGATGATCGGCGTGTCGGTGAAGCCCTCGGCGTCGAGCGCGGTGCGCAGCGCCCCGACGCGCCCGTCCATCATGTCGCTCGGCGCGACGGCGTCGGCGCCCGCGCGCGCGTGGGAGACGGCGGTGCGCGCCAGGAGCTCCAGCGAGGCGTCGTTGTCGACCGTGCCGTCCGCGTTCAGCCGCCCGCTGTGGCCGTGGTCGGTGTACTCGCAGAGGCAGACGTCGGTGATGACGAGCAGCTCCGGGTGCGCGGCCTTGATCGCGCGCGTGGCGAGCTGGACGGCGCCGTCGTCGTCCCACGCGCCGGTGCCGTCGGCGTCCTTCTCGGCCGGGATCCCGAAGAGGATGACGGCGGGGACCCCGAGCGCGAACGCCTCGCCGGCCTCCTGCACGACGGACGCGAGGCCGTGGCGGTCGACGCCCGGCATCGAGGAGATCGGCGTGCGGCCCTCGAGGCCCTCCTGCACGAAGAGCGGCAGGACGAGGTCGGAGGGCGCCAGCGTGGTCTCGCGCACGAGGTCGCGCAGCGCGCCGGTACGGCGCAGGCGGCGCAGGCGGGTGGCGGGGAAGGCGGCGGGCATCGCCCCACAAGCGTAGCCGCGCTCAGCCGCAGCACCAGCCGGCCA
>JAOPZG010000375.1 GCA_025964215.1 Conexibacter sp. | reverse complement strand
GTGGCCGTCGTCGGAGCGGCGTGCGCCCGGCGGGACCTCGCGCTCGGCGCTGCGCCAGGAGGTGCCGTCCCACCAGTAGTGGCGGTCGTCGGACATCTGCGGGTCCCCCATGGCCGCCCCCGACCCGGACCCCAGCCCCGCCGGCCCGCCGGTCGCACCCCCGCCACCCACGCGGATCTCGACCATCTGGTCCTTCTCCACCGCGTAGACGATCAGGTAGATCAGCAGCGGCAGCAGGCAGAGGACGAGGCCGACGATGGCCCAGACGACGTTGAACTCCTTGCGCTTGAACATCACCACCGAGCCGGGCGTGCGGTTGCTGACGACGAAGCCGAGGGCGACGTAGTTGGTGATCGCGGACTCGAGCTCCTGGGCGGAGCCGACCTGGACGACGCTGGTGGTGGCGGCCATCGGGAAGCTCCTCAGCTGCTGGTGATCGCGTGATGATGGGCGAGCGCGCAGACCCAGCCGACGACGAAGACGAAGGCGACGACGGCCCGGCTGGTCCGTGGCGAAAAGCGAACCTCGCGACCGCGGCGGCCGGCCAGCGCAACGCCAAAGCCCACGAGCGCCACGACCGCCAGCGCCCCCACCCACACCGGGTTGTACTGCAAGAACGCGACGTCCCCGCGGCTGGCGAGCACGACCGAGCGCGTCGCCCCGCAGAGCGGACACGGCACCCCCGTGGCGGCGCGGAACGGACACCAGACGTGCCCGCCACCGCTCAACAACGCCCCGCCGGCCAGCCGCCCCACGACGAACGGCGTCGCCGCGGCCAGCGCGACCACCCCGGCGCTCCGGACGTCCACGCGCGGACCCTGCTGAAGGCGGTCACCGGCACTCGGCTGGACCATAGAGGACTTCCCGAACGGATAGCAGCGGCCACTGGACCGAAGTACGGTGCACAGCCGTCGGGTCCTCCGACTAGGGTGTCCGCGGCGCACCGCTCAGGAGCGCCGTCCAACCATCCGCCCGCCCGATCGAAAGGGTCCTGTGAGCCTTCCCCCCGATGACCGCGGCTCGGTGCCGCCGCCGCCCTCCGCTCCCCCGCCGCCCCAGGCGCCGCCGGGCGGCGCGACCGCCTACGCCGCCCCGCCGACGTGGCAGCAGAGCTCGGTCGGGCACGCCGCGCTCGGCTCGCGGGCCGCGCGGTTCGGCGCGTCGATCCTCGACAGCATCATCGTCTTCGTCCCGATCGTCATCATCGCGGCGGCCGCCGGCGACAACAGCGCCCTCAGCGGCCTCGTCGTGCTCCTCTACCTCGCCGGGATCGGCCTCTACGCCCCGCTGCTGATGATGCGCCAGGGCCCGAACAACGGCCAGACGCTCGGCAAGCAGGTCGTCGGGCTGCGGGTCGTCCAGGCGAGCGGCGAGCCGATGACGATCGGCGCCGGCCTGCTGCGCGAGGCGGTCGGGAAGGCGCTCATCAGCGCCATCACCTGCGGGATCTACGGGCTGCTGGACTCGCTCTGGTGCCTCTGGGACCCCAAGAAGCAGTGCCTCCACGACAAGATCGCCTCGACGTACGTCCTCGACGCCGGCGCGGACCCGCGCGTCGCCACGACGCTGGCTTAACGCACAGCGGCCCGCCCCACGAAGGGGACGGGCCGCCGCTGCAGACGAGAAGTGCTGGCGCTACGCGGCCGGCGCGACGTTGATCGCGCTCGGGCCCTTGGGGCCCTGCTCGGCGTCGTAGGACACCCGGGCGCCCTCGGCGAGCGACTTGAAGCCGTCGCCGGCGATGCCGGAGTGATGGACGAACAGGTCCTTGCCCTGGTCGTCGGGCGTGATGAAGCCGAAGCCCTTGTCGTCGTTGAACCACTTGACGGTGCCGGTGGCCATGGAGCGGCCCTCCTGTTGGTTGTCCTGCGAGACGCGGAGGGTGCTGGTGAAGGCAACGACTGCGGGCGCTGGCGCTGATGGTCGAACCTGATGTCCAACCCGAGCAGCCGACTGTACTCCCTTCTGCTGTGCGGCTGCCGAGCGTTCACGCCGCGTCCACAACCGATCCCCCGCGGCCCAGGCCGCGAACGACAGGCCGCCGACGAGCCCGGTCGCCGTCGCGAGCACGCCCGCGGCCGCCGCGGCGGCCACGCCGTTGTGCCCCAGGATGAGCACCGTCGCGCCCGCGCCGACGCTCGGGCCGACCGGGAGCTGGCCGATCGCGACCATGGCGATCAGGACCGCGATCGCGTCGAAGACCGACGCGTGCACGCCGACCGCGTGCAGCAGCAGCCAGTTGCGCGCGATCTGCGCGAAGACCGCGATCAACACCAACAGGAACAGCGTCCGCCCGTCCTTGAGCCGGTGCAGGATCGTCAGCCCTTGCCAGAGCGGGCGGGCGGCCCGGACGCTCAGGTGGCGCAGCCCGAAGGTGATCCCGCCGATCACCGCCACGAAGATGATCGGACACCACCACGGCAGCCCGAGCGGGCCGATCAGCGTCACCGACGTCAGCGCGGCGAGGCCGGCCTCGATCGCCAGGATCGGCAGCTCGGCGGCGAGCAGCGTCGCGACGCCGGGCGCGTCGGCCGGGCTGGAGCGGCGCAGCGCCGCGATCCGCGCGACCGTCCCGAGCTGCGCGTTCAGCAGGCTCCCGACGTAGCCCATGCTCGAGGCGCGATACAGCGGCCGCCGCGCGACCGTGCCGCCGGCGGCCTCGATCGTCCGGTGCCACGCCTCGGTCCGCGCGAGCAGCGCGACGACCTGCAAGGCCGCCGCGAGCGCCAGGACGCCCAGCGACGCCCGCGAGAGCGCCGTCGAGAAGTCGTGCCGGTGGCCCGCGAGCACCAGGGCGAGGATCCCGGCCGCGGCCAGGGACCCCACGACCGCCACGATCCGCCGGTGGCGCTGGAGGACCGCGTGCGTCGCGTGCGCGAGCGAGCGCACGCGCGCGAGAGACCCGTCAGCACCGTCGTGCTGCTCGTCCAGAACGGAAGCCACCCCGCAAAGGGTAGGACGGCCGCCGCCCGCGGCACCTCCAGCTAGCCCCCGATTGTCAGCGCGGCGCCTCGTCGGCGCCGAGCTCGCTCACCTTGAACCGCACCGTCTTCTCCGGCCCGGGCGCGAGCGCGACGAAGTGCGTGTGCAGGTGCGCGACCGAGCCGCCGTTGAAGCGCATGTCCCCGGAGCGCTCGACCGTCGCCGTGGCGAGCGGCGCGAGCTGCTCGCGCAGCCGCCGCTTGATCGCCCAGAGCTCGGCGCCGGCCGCGTCCGGCAGCTCCTCGAAGGACGTCACGTGGCGGTGCGGGACGATCAGGTAGTGGGCGGCCGTCCCGGCGTACGGGTAGTCGTTCTTGGTGACGTACCAGTGCTCGCCGGAGAGCTCGATCGGCTCGCGGTGGTGCGCGGCGACGTGCTCGGGGCAGAAGACGCAGACGCCCGCGGCCTCCAGCTGCTCCATGTAGGCGCGCTGGTCCGCGGTCCGCGCGGCGTCGAGGTGGTAGAGCCGCTCAGCGTCGCTCATAGACCCGGATCCGGAACTCGTGGCCGTCCTCCGCCACCGGAGAGCCCTCGCTCGCGACCTCCCACTCGGCCTCCGGAAGCGGCGGGAAGAAGACGTCGCCGGGGACCTCGTCTGCGAGCTCCGTCGCCACCACCCGCGCCGCATACGGCAGCGCCTCCGCGTACGTCGCGCCGCCGCCGATGACGAAGCAGTCGCGCCCGCAGGCATCCAGCGCCGCGGGCAGGCTCGGGTAGATCTCGGCGCCGCGCGCCCGGTACGCCGGGTCCCGGCTCAGCACGATGTTGCGCCGCTGCGGCAGCGGGCGGAACTTGTCCGGGATCGAGGCGTAGGTCTTGCGCCCCATCACCACGGCGCCGCCCGTCGTGAGCTCGCGGAAGTGCCGCATGTCGCTCGGCAGGTGCCACGGCAGGCCGCCGTCGCGGCCGATCACCCGATTCCGCGCGTAGGCGACCACGAGCGCCACCGCCATCAGGTGAGCACCGGGATGTCGCGGATCGCCGGGTGCGGGTCGTAGTCCTCCAGCAGGAAGTGCTCGGCCCGGAAGTCGTGGATGTCGGTGATCCGCTTGCCGGCCTCGGTGAGCGAGAGCGTCGGCAGCCGCCGCGGCTCGCGCGAGAGCAGCTCGTCGACCGCGCCGAACTGGTTGGCGTAGATGTGCGCGTACTGGATCCAGTGCACGTACTCCACGAACTCGTAGCCCGTGAGCTGCTCGATCATCAGCCCGAGCGCCGTGTACTGCGCCATGTTGGACGGGACGCCGATCGGCGTGTCGCCGCTGCGCTGGTTGTGGACCAGGTGCAGCTTGTCGTTGAAGACCAGCGCGTGGATCCAGCCGTGGCACGGCGCGATCGTGTTGCGCGACTTGACGCCCTCGGCGCGGTGGTTGGCGTTCGGGATCCACGGGCTCATGACCGCGGTGCGGTCGAGCGGCAGGTCCTTCAGCTTCTCGATCAGGTGCGGGAGCTGGTCGAAGCCGGGGTCGTCCGGGTCGTCCAGGTTGGTGGTGAAGTTCCGGAACGCGTGGCCGTAGGAGCCCGGCCCGAGGTCACCCGGCTCGAGCCCGCGCGAGCGCGTCTTCTCCGGCGTGGCCCACGCGTCCCACCAGTCGCAGCCGAAGGCCGCGAGCTGCTCGAGCGTGCGGGCGCCGTTGATGAACGCGCACAGCTCGCCGATCGCCTTGGTGGCGAAGCCGGCGATCGAGCGCTCGGTGATCACCGCCGCCCCGTGCGCCATCGGGAAGCGCATCTGGACGCCGGCGACGGCGAGCGCGCCCTCGCCCTGCTTGGTGTCCACCTTCACGCCGTCGTCGCGGATCGTGCGCAGGAGGTCCTGGTACTGCGTGCTCGGGCGACGGTCGTCGTAAGGGAGGTAGTTGGGCATGCGGGACAGGGGATGGTGGACGGCGCGGCGGACGGACCCTCAAGGCCCGAACGATCCGCCGTGCAGACATCTATCCTCCAGCCTATGGCCGCCACCAGCGGCGTCCTGAGCCAGGACGTCAACTTCGCCGACCGTCTCGTCCCCTCGCTCGAGGAGATGTCGCGCGTCGTCTCGCACCTCCGGGGCCTCGGCTACCGCATCGTCCTGACCTCCGGCTCGTTCGACCTCATCCACCTCGGCCACGTCAAGTACCTCGCGCGCGCGAAGGAGCTCGGCGGGATCCTGGTCGTCGGCGTCGACAGCGACGCGAAGATCCGCCGGCGCAAGGGCGACGACCGCCCGATGGTCCCCGAGGACGAGCGCCTGGAGCTGCTGGCCCACCAGCGCCCCGTCGACCTCATCTACCTCAAGCAGGACGAGGACCCGAGCTGGGGCCTGATCAAGGCCGTCGAGCCCGACGTCCTGGTCCTCACCGCCGACCACTCCTACAGCGACGAGCAGCTCGCGCGGCTGCGCGAGGTCGTCGGCGAGATCGCCGTCATCGAGCGCCAGGCCGCGGTGACGACCTCTGAGCGGATCCGGCAGATGTACATGAACCTCGGCGACAAGCTCGGGCCGAAGCTCGCGGAGATCCTGCCCGGGCTGATCGACGAGACGATCCGCCGGGGATGACGACGGTCGTCCTCGCCTACGTCCCGGTCCTGCACGAGGGCTACCGCCGCTTCCTCGAGGCCCACGCCCGGGATCGGCCGCTGCACCTGATCGGACCGGAGCTGCACGCCGACTACCGGCCGCTGGTCAAGGACGTGCGCGCGCTCCCCGCGGCCGACGCGGCGTCGGCGATCGCCGGCTGGGGGATCGCGTCGTCGGTGGACGTGCTCGACGTCGCGGGCGCCGAGGCGCTGGCGAAGACGGGCGTCTC
The DNA here is from genome assembly GCA_025964215.1 of Conexibacter sp. GTDB lineage: Bacteria > Actinomycetota > Thermoleophilia > Solirubrobacterales > Solirubrobacteraceae > Baekduia. Next base: position 792 of record JAOPZG010000375.1, on the reverse strand, counting down.
GCTGATCCTCCCCGCCGAGGACGTCAGCCACCAGGTCGTCGAGCGCTTCTTCCCGCGCGCGGCCGTCCGCTACGACCCGATGTTCCTGCGCTGGGACAAGACCAAGACGGTGCAGCTGCTCGACCCGCGGCCGGCGGCACGGGTGAGCGAGGACGCGCTCGTGGCCGAGCTGGGCGCCGCCGCCGAGGACGCCGCGCTGCGCTCGCTCGACTGGTGGCGCCAGGTCGGCGCCGCGCTGCGCTTCGCGGACGGCAGCGTCGAGTCCGCGACGAACGTCCACCATCCCCACGAGCTGGCGCCCTACGCCGCGGGCGACCCGCGCAGCAACTTCACGAAGGGGGTCGAGCTGGAGCTCTCCACCGCCACGCACGCCGAGGCCGCGCTGATCGCCGCCGCCGCGCGCGCGGGCCGCGCGACCGCCGGCGCGGACCTCTACGTCACCGACTTCCCCTGCCCCCCGTGCGCGAAGCTGATCGCGCACGCCGGGATCGCGCGGCTCTACTACCGCCGCGGCTACGCCGTCCTGGACGGCCGCGACGTGCTCGACGCGGCGGGCGTCGAGGTCCTCGAAGTCGGCTGACGGTCTGACGGACCGGGTTCGGCGCGGCGCGGCGGGTGCTACAAGATCAGCATGTCCCGCCGTCTGCTCGCCGTCCTGACCGCCGTCTGCCTCGCCGCGCTCGGCCTCTCCGCCGTCGCGCTCGCGCACGGGGGCTCGGGCGGGAAGGTCCACCGGACCGCCAAGCAGCACGCGACCCGGAACGCCGGTGCCGGCCTCCTCGGCGCGACGCT
>JAOPZG010000353.1 GCA_025964215.1 Conexibacter sp. | reverse complement strand
ACGCCGCGCTCGCCGCGGGCGCCACCGACCACGACGACACCGAGGACCACGGCTTCATGTACTCGCGCAGCTTCTTCGACCTCGACGGCCACGGCTGGCAGATCATGTGGATGGACCCCGCCGCCGTCGAGCAGGGCCCCGCGGAGTACGCCGCCTGACGGGTCTCCGTGAGCGCGGTGTGAGCGGCGTGTACCGGTGGTGTGAGCGACGCCGCCGATGCTGGGGCCATGTCGATCACCACCACCGCCGCGGCGCCCGCCTCGTCTCGCACCTACCCCTCGCTGCGTGCGGCGTGGATCCCCTTGGCCGCGCTCTGCCTCGCGTTCTTCGTCGAGATGGTCGACAACACGCTGCTGTCGATCGCGCTGCCCACGATCGGTCGCGACCTCGGGAGCGGCACGACCAGGCTGCAGTGGGTCACCGGCGCCTACTCGCTGACCTTCGGCGGCCTGCTGCTGACCGCCGGATCGCTCGCCGACCGCCTGGGACGCCGGCGCGTGCTGCTCGTCGGGCTCGGCGCGTTCGGCCTGCTGAGCCTGTGCGTCGTCTTCGTCACCACGGCGGGAGAGCTCATCGCCTTGCGGGCCGGGCTCGGCATCGCCGCCGCGGCGATGGCGCCCATCACCAACTCGCTGGTCTTCCGGCTCTTCGACGCCAAGGCGCTGCGGATGCGCGCCATGACGGTGATGATCAGCGTCGGCATGTCCGGGTTCGTCCTCGGCCCGCTGCTCGGCGGCACCGCCCTGGCCCACGTGCGGTGGGAGTGGCTGCTGGCCGTCAACGCGCCGATCGCGCTGCTCGCCTGCATCGGCGTCCGCCTCGGCGTCGCGGCCGACCGGCGCGAGGACCTGACCGACGACACGCTCGACCTGCCGGGCGCCGCGCTGAGCGTCACCACCATCGGCCTCGCGTGCTACTCGCTGACCAGCGGCGTCCAGCACGGATGGCTCTCCGCGGTCACGCTGGCGTCGCTCGCCGGCGCCGTCGGCGCGCTCGTCGCGTTCGTGCGCCACGAGCGTCGCACCGCGGCGCCGATGCTGGATCTCAGCCTCTTCTCGAACGGGACCGTCCGTGGCGCCGCGATCGCCCAGGTGGGGACCTCGATCGCCATGGCGAGCGTCATGTTCGGGCTGATCCTCCACTTCCAGTACGCCTACGGGTGGACCCCGGTGCGGGCCGGCCTGGCGAACCTGCCGATCATCGTGACGATGCTCGCCGCGACGCCCGTCTCCGAGTGGCTCGCGCGGCGCTTCGGCCACCGCATCGCGTGCCTCGTCGGCGCGGCCTGCCTGGCCGGCGCGCTGGCCGGCCTCTCGTGGGGCGTCGAGCACGGGTACCTCGCGATCGCGGTCTGCATGGTCGTGATGACCGTCGGGCTGCGGACCGTCATGACGATCTGCGCCGTCGCCCTCGTCGACGCGATGCCGGGCAACCGCACGTCGATCGGCGCGGCGCTCAACGACACCGCGCAGGAGGTCGGCACGAGCTTCGGCACCGCCGTGGTCGGCACGCTGATCGCCGTGCTGGTCACCGCCCGGCTGCCCGCCGGCACGTGGAGCAGCACGCTGGTGGCGTCGTTCTTCCACGGCGAGCGGATCACCTACGCGGTGCTCGCGGTGCTCGTCGGCCTGATCGCCGCGGGCGGCGCGCTCACCCTCACCGACTCGCACGCGACGGAGGAGCCCGAGCCGGCCTGAGCCGCGCCGCGCCGCGCCCCGCCCGCCGTTCAGGCGCCAGTCAGGGGCGCGCCCGCATCCTGGCCCGACATGAGCCAGCTCGTCCTCGCGTCGGTCACCTCGTCGCTCACCGACTTCGTCGGGCGCAACGGCGTGTACGCCGTCTTCGTGATCATGGCGCTGGACGCGATCCTGCCGGTCGGCGGCGAGCTCACGATGCTCTACGCCGGGGCCCTGGCCGGCGGGGCGATCGCGGGGCGGCACCCCGAGATCTTCGGCCACGTCATCCCCCACGGCCTGGAGGCGTTCCTGGTCCTCGCGGCCGCCGGCACGGTCGGCTACCTGGCCGGCGCGCTGATCGGCTGGGCGATCGGGAGCTACGGCGGCCGGCCGCTGCTCGAGCGCCACGGGCGCTGGCTCCACCTCGACGCCAACAACCTGGCGCGCGCCGAGCGGTGGTTCGCGCGCCGCGGCGCCGCCGCCGTCTTCCTCGGTCGCCTCACGCCCGTGGTGCGCTCGTTCATCTCGATCCCGGCCGGCGCCTTCGGCGTCCGCCTCGCCCCCTACGCGGCGCTCACGCTCGCCGGCTCGGCGATCTGGTGCTTCGGCTTCGCGCTCGTCGGGTGGGCGCTGGGCAGCAGCTACGACCAGGTCCACCACGCGTTCACCGGCGTCGAGGTCGTGCTGGTCCTCGGCGCGATCGCCGCGCTCGCCGTCCTCCTGCGGCGCCGCCGCATGCGACCTGAGGCTGACCCCAGTGGTACCTGACCCGTACTCGCCCGTACCCAAGTCCATCCCCGCGGCCGATGGTGCATCGGCGCCCGCTCCAGGAGCATGTTGTCCATGATCGACGTCGACCACATCACCAAGCGCTACGGCGAGCGAACCGCCGTCGACGACTTGACCTTCACGGTCCAGCCCGGGGTGGTCACGGGGTTCCTGGGACCCAACGGCGCCGGCAAGTCCACCACCATGCGGATGATCCTCGGGCTCGACGCGCCGAGCGCCGGCCGCGTCACGGTCAACGGCAAGGCCTACAACCAGCTCGCGGCGCCGCTGCACGAGATCGGCGCGATGCTCGAGGCGCGCGCGATCCACACCGGCCGCAGCGCCTACAACCACCTCCTCGCGATGGCGCAGACGCACGGGATCCCGCGCCGCCGGATCGACGAGGTCATCGACATGGTCGGCCTGCAGTCGGTGGCGCGCAAGCGCGCCGGCGGCTTCTCGCTCGGCATGGGCCAGCGCCTCGGCATCGCCTCCGCGCTGCTCGGCGACCCCAGCACGGTGATCCTCGACGAGCCCGCCAACGGCCTGGACCCCGAGGGCATCCTGTGGATCCGCAACCTCCTCAAGAGCCTCGCGGCCGACGGGCGCACCGTCTTCCTCAGCTCGCACCTGATGAGCGAGATCGCGCTGACCGCCGAGCACGTCATCGTCGTCGGCCGCGGCAGGCTGATCGCGGACACGAGCGTCGCCGACATCGTCGCGCAGGCCTCCGAGCACGCCGCCGTGCGGGTCCGGACCCCCGAGGCCGCCCGGCTGCGGACCGGCCTCGTGGCCGAGGGCGCGACGGTGACGAGCACCGAGCGCGACGTCCTCGAGGTCCAGGGCCTGGCGGCGGA
>JAOPZG010000286.1 GCA_025964215.1 Conexibacter sp. | reverse complement strand
CCTACCTCCCGCCCGAGCCGTTGCGGTCCATCGGAGGTGGCATGCTGCGCAGAGCGGTACAGCATGTCGAGCACGTCGAAGAGCGTGGCGGACAGGCCCACGGTGGGCGGTTCCTCCGTCGGCTGGTGGGCGCGCGGGTCCCGACGGCGCTGGAGCCCCGCGCACGCAATCGCAGAGCGAAGCAGAGCAGGAGAACCACGTAATGAGCACGTTCGACAGCCTCGAGCCCCTGGCCTTCGAGACCACGCCGGGGATCATCGCCGACCGCATCCGTGCCTCGATCATCGATGGCAGCCTCGCCTCGGGCACGCAGCTTGGCGAGACGCAGCTCGCCGAGCGCCTGGCGGTCAGCCGGGGACCGATCCGCGAGGCCCTGCAGCGGCTCATTCAGGAGGGTCTCCTGCGCGCCGAGCGCCACCGCGGGGTCTTCGTCGTCGAGCTCGGCCGCGAGGACGTCGATGACATCTACCTCGCGCGCCACGCGGTCGAGCGGACGGCGCTGAGCGTCGTCCTCGACCGTGCCGACCAGGAGGCGATCGGCCGGCTGGCCCCGATCGTCGACCAGATGCGCCAAGCGGTCGACGGCGGGCGCTGGGCGGAGATCGCCGACCTCGACCTGCGCTTCCACGAGCAGCTCGTGCAGTCCTCGGGCAGCCCGCGGCTGGCCCGGATGTTTCGCACGCTCCTGGCCGAGACCCGCATGTGCCTGGGCGCGCTGGAGTCCGAGTACCCCGAGTGGCGCGACCTCGTCGCCGAGCACGTCGCGATCGTCGAGGCGCTGCGCGCGGGCCGGGCGCAGGACGCCTACGCGCTGCTGGCGCAGCACTTCGAGACCGCTCGCGCCGGCCTGGCCAAGACGCCGGACGGCACAGCCGACAGCGGGGCCAGGTCCAGCGACGAGAAACTATCCACGCGGTAGGTTGTAGACAATCTGACGATCTGCAACCATCGCCAGATGGTTGGTATCCGTGTGCCGGTGACGAGTGCCTCGCGACATGTGAGTCGCAAATCCATTCTAGATGTGATCACATATGTCTGATCGCATTGAGCAGTCGATGAGAAGGAGCGTCCTTATGGAGAGCCTCGACGACAGCCCCGCCGCGCCGTCCGCGCCGGCGGACGCGGCCACGGGCGCCCCCGTGGTCTCCGGCCCCCTGGTGGCCGAGGCCGCCGCCATGGCGTCCGCGGCCGGGATCCCGCGCGTGCAGGTCGAGCAGCTCGGGATGCGCTTCGGCACGCACGACGCGGTCATCGGCGTCGACCTCGAGGTCGCGGTCGGTGAGGTCGTCGCGGTCATCGGGCCATCCGGCTCGGGCAGGTCCACCATGCTGCGCTGCATCAACCACCTGGAGAGTCCGACGAGCGGCCGCGTGCTGATCGACGGCACGGCGATCGCCGATCCCGGCGGCCGCGAGCCCGGCCCGCGCGAGCTCGCTGCGCTGCGCCGCCAGGTCGGGATGGTCTTCCAGTCGTTCAACCTCTTCCCGCACCTGACCGCGATCGAGAACGTGATGATCGCCCAGGTCAAGGTGCTCGGCCGCACCAAGGCCGAGGCCCGCACGCGCGCCATGCAGCTGCTGGAGCGCGTGGGGATCGCCGAGAAGGCCGACAGCCGGCCGCGGCGCTGCTCCGGCGGTCAGCAGCAGCGCATCGCGATCGCTCGCGCGCTGGCGCTCGAGCCCAAGCTGATGCTCTTCGACGAGCCGACGTCCGCGCTGGACCCGGAGCTCGGCCTCGAGGTCCTCGCCGTCATGCGCGAGCTGGCCAAGGAGGGCATGACGATGATCGTCGTCACGCACGAGATGCACTTCGCCGAGGACGTCGCCGACCGCGTGATCTTCATGGCCGACGGGCGCATCGTGGAGGAGGGGACCGCCCAGCAGGTCATCCGTCATCCCCGCGAAGAGCGCACCCGCAAGTTCCTGCGCGCCGTGCTGGATCGCTGAGCATGTTCCACTACATCGGCCCTATTGCGCATGGCATCGGTTCCACGCTGACGATTACCTTCGCGGCCTACGCGATCGGTCTGGTCCTCGGCATCCCGATCGTCGTGGCGCGCTCGTCGCGGCTGCGCGTCGTGCGGCTGCTGGCGATCTCCTTCGTCGAGATCTTCCGTGGCATCCCCGGCATCGCGTGGCTGTTCATCCTGTACTACGGGCTGGCGCAGCTCGACGTCCAGATCTCGAGCATGACCGCGGCCATCTGCGGGCTCGGCCTGATCGCCGCGGCGTACATGGCGGAGATCTACCGCGCCGGCCTGCGCGCCGTGCCGCACGGGCAGTTCGAGGCCGCGCGCGCCCTCGGGATGGGCACGGTCCAGGTCTACCGCAGCATCGTCGGCCCGCAGGCCTTCGTGACCTCCTTCCCGCCGGCGGCGACCTATGTCATCGGGCTCTTGAAGGAGAGCGCGGTCGCCTCGGTCATCGGCGCGCAGGAGATCACCGGCGTCGCGCTCGGACAGCAGCAGGAGGCGAGCACGCAGGGGCTCTCCGTGTTCCTCGCCGCCTCGGCCGTCTACCTCGCGCTGAGTCTGCCGTTGGCCGGCATCGCGCGCTACGCCGACGTCTGGCTGGCCCGCCGCGTCGCCGGGGCGGAGGCGGCATGACCGCCCTGATCTTCACCCACTGGGGCGACTGGATCGGCGAGCTGCTGCGCGGCCTGTGGATCTCGATCAAGCTCACCGCCGCGCTGATCGCGGTCGGCATCCCGTTGGCGCTGCTGCTCGCGATCGCCATCGTCTCCGCCCCGTGGCCGGTGCGATGGCTGGCGATCGTGGTCGTCGAGCTGGCCCGCGGCATCCCCGCGCTGATCGTCGTCTACCTCGTGTACTTCGGGCTGCCGCAGGTGCACATCACCCTGCAGGCCTTCCTGGCCGGGACGCTCGCGCTCGGGTTCACGATGGCCGGCTACACCGCCGACATCTTCCGCGCGGGCATCCTCGCGGTGCCCGACGGCCAGCGCGAGGCGGCGCGGGCGCTCGGGCTCAGCCGCACCGCGGAGATGCTCCACGTGGTCCTGCCGCAGGCCATCCGAATCGTCATCCCGCCGGTGCTCGGCTACGTGGTTCTGTTCTTCCAAGCCACTGCGTTGACCTTCGCCATCGCGATCCCGGAGCTGCTGAGCCGGGCCTACAGCATCGGCAACTCGACCTTCGAGTACCTGGATGTCCTCGTCCTGGCCGCCGTGATGTACGGCGCGATCGCCATCCCGGCGTCGCAGCTCATCGACCTTCTCGAACGACGACGGGACCGGCCCGCCTGAGGCGCGCCCCCGTCCATCTGCCGTTTCCCCACACCCAGTCATGACCTAGGAGGTCACGTTGCTCATGAACCCCCGGCGCGGGGGCGGG
>JAOPZG010000277.1 GCA_025964215.1 Conexibacter sp. | reverse complement strand
GGCCTCCGTCGCGCTGACCGTCGGCGACGGCTCGGCCGACGCGGCCGAGCACCGCTTCGAGCGCGCCTGGCGCCTGACCCGCGCCACCGCGCACGCCGGCCGCGAGGTGCTCTGGGCGCGACCCGGCGAGGCCGACTGGGCCGAGTGGCTGATGGACCTGCTGACCCGCGCGGCCGACGTCACGCATGGCGCCGCGGCCTGCCTCCACGCGCCGCCGGCGCCGTTCGTCTCGGTGCATACCGAGCACTACGACACCGAGGAGGAGCAGCTCGAGCGGGCGGCCGGCCGGCTGACCGCCACCGCCCTGCAGGCGCTCGTCCTCTTCGATGCGGAGAACGTCCGGTGAGGCTAGTCCTTGAACTCGAAGCGGAACGCGCGGGCGTCCTTGGCGCAGCGCCACTGGCCGCCGTACTGGCCGCCGCTGACCTGCCCGCACGCGAAGCCCTGGACCTTGAAGGTCCGGGAGATGTCACCGCGGTAGGACTTTATGACCTTCACGGCCGCCGCGCAGCTCATGCCGCGCGCCGAGCTGATCTTGGTGTTGGGGTAGTCGGAGTAGGTCGAGCAGTCGACGACCTTGGCCTGTGCGGCCGCGGCCGGGACGAGCGCGAGGACGGCGACGCCGAGGGGAAGGGACAGGGAGATCTTCACGGGCGCACCCTACGCCGGGCGCCCCTCGACTCCTGCGGCGATCGGAGGCGGCTATCAACCGATCCGGACTTGATTGCGCGCGCAACTAAACCTGCTAGCATGAACCCCATCATGGAACTCGGTCTCGCCACCTTCGCCGACCTCCCCGCCGGCATCACCCCGCAACAGCGCATGAGCAACCTGCTCGAGGAGGCCAAGCTCGCGGACGAGCTCGGACTCGACGTCTTCGCGATCGGCGAGCACCACCGCCCGGACTTCCTCATCTCCTCGCCGACCGTCGCGCTCGGCGCCGCCGCGGCGATCACGGACAACATCCGCCTCTCGAGCGCCGTCACCGTCCTCAGCTCCGAGGACCCCGTGCGCGTCTTCCAGCAGTTCGCCGAGGTCGACTTGATCTCCGGGGGGCGCGCCGAGATCATGGCGGGCCGCGGCTCGTTCATCGAGTCCTTCCCGCTCTTCGGCAAGAACCTCGACGACTACGACGACCTCTACCTCGAGAACCTCGAGCTGCTGCTCGCCCTCCGCGAGAGCACGCACGTCACGTGGTCGGGCAAGTTCCGCGCGCCGCTCGAGAACGCCGGCGTCTGGCCGCGACCCGTGCAGGATCCGCTGCCCGTCTGGGTTGCCGTCGGCGGCTCGCCGCAGTCGGTGGTCCGCGCCGCGTCGCTCGGCCTCCCGCTGACGATCGCGATCATCGGCGGCGAGCTGGAGCGCTTCGTGCCGCTGGTCGAGCTCTACCGCGAGGCGTGGGCCGCCGTCGGGCTCGACCCGGCCGCCGCCCGCATCGCGATCAACACCCACACCTTCGTGGGCGACGACGCCGAGGACGCCGACCGCCGCTTCGCGCCCGGCTACCTGGAGGTCATGAACCGCATCGGCCGCGAGCGCGGCTGGGGCCCCTCGGGCCTCCCGCAGTTCCAGGCGCTCCGCTCGCCCAAGGGCGCGCTGGCCGCCGGCTCGCCCGAGGAGGTCGCCGAGAAGATCCTCTACGGCCACGAGCTCTTCGGCCATCAGCGCTATCTCGGGCACATGAGCCTCGGCTCGGTCGCGCACGCCGACGTGCTGCGCGCCATGGAGCGCTTCGGGACCGAGGTCGCACCGGTCGTCCGCGCCGAGGTCGCCCGTCGCGAGGCGTCGTCCGAGTCCACCCCGGCGACGGCGAGCACGATCGACTGATCGGCCCGGCCTCTCGCCGAGGCCGCCGAGACCCTCGACGGGCATGAGAAGCTCCGAGCAGATGTCCGACGACGCCGCCGAACGCACCCGCAGACCCGCCATCGTGGCCGTCGACGACGAGCCCGCCGTGCTGGCCGCCGTCGCCCGCGACCTGCGCCGCCAGTTCGGCGAGCGCTACCGCGTGCTCCGCGCGGCCTCCGGGGAAGAGGCGCTCGAGGTCGTCCGCGAGCTGATCACGCGCGGCGACCAGGTCGCGCTCCTGATCGCCGACCAGCGCATGCCCGGGCTCTCCGGGACCGAGTACCTCGTCGAGGCGCGCAAGCTCGCGCCCGAGGCCAAGCGCGTGCTGCTGACCGCCTACGCCGACACCGGCGCGGCGATCCAGGCGATCAACGAGGTCGCGCTCGACTACTACCTGCTCAAGCCGTGGGACCCGCCGGAGGAGGAGCTCTACCCGGTCGTCCAGGACCTCCTGACGACGTGGGAGTCCGGCGCGGCGCTGGAGTCCGGCGGCGTGCGCGTCATCGGTCACCGCTTCTCCAAGCCCGCGCACGACCTGCGCGACTTCCTCGCGCGCAACCGCGTGCCCGGCCGCTGGCTCGACATCGAGCGCGACGGCGAGGCGCGTGAGCTGCTGCGCGTCGCCGGCGTCAGCGACGAGGGGCTGCCGGTCGCGCTGCTGGAGGACGGATCCGTCCTGGAGCGCCCGACCGTGCTGGAGCTGGCCGAGCGCCTCGGCATCGCCAACCAGCCGATGACCGACCACTATGACTTGGTCATCGTCGGCGGCGGCCCCGCCGGCCTCGCCGCCGCCGTCTACGGCGCCTCAGAGGGCTTGTCCACCGTGATGGTCGAGCGCGAGGCGCCCGGCGGCCAGGCCGGGACGTCCAGCCGGATCGAGAACTACCTCGGCTTCCCGACCGGCCTCAGCGGCTCCGACCTCGCGCGGCGCGCGACCGACCAGGCCCGCCGCCTCGGCGCCGAGCTGCTCACGGTCCAGGACGCGGTCTCGCTCGAGGTCGAGGGCACGGGCCGGCTCGTGCGCCTCTCCGGCGGCGGCGCGCTGAGCGCCAACACGGTGCTGATCGCCTCCGGCGTCTCCTACCGCAAGCTCGACACGCCCGGCTTCGAGGAGCTCACCGGCGCGGGCATCTACTACGGCGCCGCGCTCAGCGAGGCGCGCTCGTGCTCCCAGCAGCGCGTGGTGATCATCGGCGCCGCGAACTCCGCCGGCCAGGCCGCCGTGCACTTCGCCGGGTTCGCGGCCCAGGTCACGATGCTGGTCCGCGGCGACTCGCTGACCAAGTCGATGTCCAGCTACCTGATCGAGCAGATCTCCCTGCTGCCCAACGTGGAGGTCCGCACGCAGTCCCAGGTCGTCGAGGCGCTCGGCGACGACGACCACCTCAAGTCGCTGCGGATCCGGCACGCCGACGGCGGCGAGATCGTCGAGGACGCCGATGCCTGCTTCGTCTTCGTCGGCGCCGCGCCGCGCACCGCCTGGCTCGACGAGGTCATCGCGCGCGACGAGCACGGCTTCATCCTGGCCGGCGCCGAGGTGCGCGGCTCCGGCTGGCCGCTCAAGCGCGATCCATACCTGCTGGAGACGAGCGTCCCGGGCGTCTTCGTCGCCGGCGACGTCCGCGCCCGGTCGATCAAGCGCGTCGCGAGCGCGGTGGGCGAGGGGTCGATGGCCGTCTCGCTGATCCACGAGTACCTGGCGGCCGCGTAGTGGGCGCCGCGGCCCCCGTCACGCTGGAGGACCTGCGGCGGATGGACCTGTTCACCGAGCTCGACGACGCCCAGCTCGAGCAGTGGCGCGCGGTGACGCAGTCCTTCCACGTGCCCGACGGCGGGATCATCGCCGAGCAGGACGCCTCGCCCCGCGGCCTGCTGCTCCTGCTCGAGGGCCGGACACGGATGTTCAAGGTCACCGACGAGCGCTTCGACCCGATCGGCCACATGGTCGCGCCGACGTGGATGCAGGCGATCGCGGCGATCACCGAGAGCGTCATCGGCGTCCGGATCCAGGCCGACGGCGATTGCGTGATCGGCCTCGTGCCGCTGCAGGAGTTCACGGATCTCGCGCTCACCCATCGCGCGGTGCACCGCCGGATCATGCAGGCGATCGGGCCGGTGACGGCGCGGCTGACCTCGATCGAGAACGACCGCGAGCGGATGACGTCGCTGGGGACGATGGCCGCCGGCCTCGCCCACGAGCTCAACAACCCCGCGGCCGCCGTCAAGCGCGCGGCGGCGCAGCTGGTCGACGCGCTCGACGTCGTCACCGGCGCGATCGGCGCGTTCGTCGAGGGCGGGATCGAGCGCGCCGACGCCGAGCGGCTGGTCGAGCTCCAGCAGGAGGCGCTGAAGCGCGCCGACGCGGCGGAGTCGCTCAGCAGCGTCGACGCCGCCGACGCCGAGGACGACATGCTCGACCGCCTCGAGGCGCTCGGCGTCGACGAGCCCTGGCGCCTGGCCGAGGTGCTCGCGGCGGCGGGGGTCGACGAGGCGTGGCTGGCCGAGGTCGCCGAGCGCGCCGGGCCGTCGACCTCCAACGCGCTGGCCTGGGTCGTCGCGACGCTCTCGGCGCGCGGGCTGGCGACTGAGCTGCAGGAGTCCGCCAGCCGGATGAGCGACCTCGTCGGCGCGATCAAGACCTACTCCTACATGGACCGCGGCGAGCTGGTGCAGGTCGACCTGCGCGAGGGGATCGACGCCACCATCAAGGTCCTCGGGCACAAGCTCAAGCACACCAAGATCGACGTGGTCAAGGACTACGACCCGAGCCTGCCGCGGCTCGCCGTGCGCGGCTCGGAGCTCAACCAGGTCTGGACCAACCTGATCGACAACGCCGTCGACGCGCTGGGGGATACCGGGACGATCACGATCGCGACCCGCCGTGACGGCCCGTGCATCCGCGTCGACATCGGCGACGACGGGCCCGGCATCCCGGAGGAGGCGCGGCGCCGCGTGCTGGAGCCGTTCTTCACCACCAAGGCGGTCGGCAGCGGCACCGGCCTCGGCCTCGACACCGTGCGCCGCATCATCGAGGATCGCCACGACGGCAGCCTCAACTTCGACACCGGCCCCGACGGCACCACCTTCCACGTCTGGCTCCCGATCCCCAACGGCTCGGAGCCGGCGTCCGCGACCACGGAGGACCCGACGCGATGAGCGCCA
>JAOPZG010000218.1 GCA_025964215.1 Conexibacter sp. | reverse complement strand
GAGCTCGGCTACCAGTGCGGCGCCGACCACCTCGTCGAGCACGCCCGCGACGAGCTCCGCGCAGCCGGCGGCCGCCCCCGCCGCATCGCCCGCACCGGCACCGACGCGCTCACCGCCTCCGAGCTCCGCGTCGCCCGCTTGGCCGTCTCCGGCCGCACCAACGTCGAGATCGCTCAGGAGCTCTACGTGAGCGTCAAGACCATCGAGACGCACCTGTCGCACGCGTACGCGAAGCTCGGCCTCTCGGGCCAGGGGGCGCGCGTGCGGTTGACGGCGGCGCTGGCGTAAGCGGCGCGGCCGCTACGGCACGCGCTTCAGGCGCTTCGCCGTGAAGCTGTCGTCCAGCGAGCAGCGGTAGTGCGCGCCGGCGACATCGCGGCCGAACGTCGCCGAGACCTTCCCGCTCGCCGACGCATTAGAAGCTTTCCCGCCGGTCACCGTGAAGGCATCGACTCCCGTCCCACCCGACGCCGTCGCCTTGGCGATGGTGAACGTCCCACCATGCCGCCGCCCGACCCCGACCGCCTTCACCTCGGCCGCCTTGCCCGCGAAGCTGCACGACGCCGTGAAGGCCATCGTGATCTTCCCCGAGCTGTAGGCCTTGAGCGTCACGGGCGTCCCATACACCTTGAAGTCGCCGCGCCACGCCTTGTTGGGCGCGAGGGCGCCGCTGGCGGCTGTCGCAAATGCGATCGCGACCAGAGTGCCCACCAGCGCCGGGATCGTCAGGGTCCTCCGCGAGCTGATCACGCGACGATGCTATGCGAGGCCGCAGCCGTCGACCGCGCGGAGTACGCAGGCCGTACGCATGCGACTTCAGGGTCGATCTCGGGGAAACTCCCCTGAAGGCATCAGACAGAGCTTCGAACCTACCCGCCATGAGGCAGCTACGGAGTCGGGTTCGGAGCGACGGGGCTTGCCTTCTACGACCTCGTCTTTCCGGCCGAGCATGTGAAGCACTCGCCGCGGGACTGACCGCGCTCGCCGATTCAGCGGGCGACGTCGCGTCTCTGGCGTGGCGTCCGGAGCCGTCCGATGGGGCGGCTCCTGTCGTAGCGCCCCCGACTGGACTCGAACCAGTGACCGTCGGCTTAGAAGGCCGGTGCTCTATCCATCTGAGCTACAGGGGCAGGTCGGCGCGTGCGTCGACCGGACAATCCTCGCATGGTGGGCGGTAGCGTGGCCAGCGATGCCCGAGGCCGAGGATGACGATCCCTTCCGGATGTACCTGGTCGTGCGGCGGGGTGCGTTCGGGGATCTGGAGACCGGCGGCGTTCTCGCGGGTGCGGCGGCGGTGTCGTGCCTGCGGCGGTTCGAGGAGGACGAGGAGCACGCGGAGGCGATCGCCGCCTGGCGCGAGCGGCCGGGGAAGGTGACGCTGCGGGCGCGAGGTGGGCAGTGGGATCAGGTCCTGCAACAGGAGTCCTTCACCTACGCGGGCGATCTGGATGGCGCGGCGGTGCTGGCGCTGCCGCCGCGGAGGCGATCGGCGCGGAGCGAGGTGCTGACGAAGCTGCAGGCGATGGCGTCCGAGCTGACCCCCGCCCCGACGACCGATGCGGCGCCCGCGCCAGACCAGACCGCCGGCCGCATCACCTACATCATCAACCCGTCGCTCGCGATGTCGACCGGCAAGACGATGGCGCAGATCGCCCACGCGGCCACGATGTCGGCGGCCACAGGCGCCCTGGAGGGATGGGTCGCCGACGGCTGCCCGGGCCGCGTCGTCGTCCCCGCGACGCAGGCCCTCTTCGACGCGCTGTGCACGGGCGACACGCTTTCCGCGAAGGTCGAGGACGCCGGCCTCACCGAGGTCCCGCCGGGCACCATCACCGTCCTGGCGATCCCGCCCGCGCCCGCTAGGCGCGGCTGAACACGTAGCGCCGGCCCACGACGTACGTCACCGCCGGCGTCACCGGCAGCAGCACGGCCTGCGCGAGGATCTTGCCGACATCGAAGCCGTCGACCAGCAGCGCGAGCAGCAGCAGGTTCAGCCCCGTCGCGGCGCCCTGCGCGGCCAGCCACCGCAGCCAGCCGCGGACGGTCGGCGCGCCGCCCTTGAAGGTCCAGTGCTCGTGCAGCCAGTACCCGAGCGACGCGCTTAGCGCGAACGCCACCAGCGCGCTCAGCAGGTACGGCACGCCGATCAGGACCCCCGCGGTGTAGCCGCCGAAGTACGTCGCGGCGTTGAACCCGCCGACCAACCCGAAGCGCGCGAGCTCGCGAAGCCTTCCCACGGCCCCAAGGTCTACCGCTTCGCCACCCCCGGACGTCGGCTCACTAGATTGTGAGGCCGATGGACGACCTTCGCGAGGCATGGGAGCGGGACGGCTACGTCGTCCTGCGCGGCGCCTCCCCCACGGACCTGATCGCCGCCTACGACGCCGAGCTCGCCGCCGACCGCGAGGGCTTGCTCGTCCGCGGCCCCGGCGACGAGCACGTCTCGCTCGCGACGCAGGACGCCGACCGCCCCACCGGCGCCGTCGACCCCTACGCCCTCTCCCCCGCCGCCCGCGCGCTGCTGCTCCCGCCCGAGCTCGTGCGCTTCCTCGCCCGCGACGTCTTCGACCGCGAGCCGCCGCTGCTCTTCGACGCCGCCGAAGCCACGGCCGGCGCGCCGGACCCGGACGGCGGCCCCTACCGCGACGCCACCTTCACCGCCCTCGCCGCCGAGCCGGAGTCCCTCGTCACCGCGACGGTCGCGCTCGGCGAAGACGCGCAGGTGACCCTCTACCCCGGCTCGCAGCGCATCACGACGACCCCCTTCAGCGGCCGCCACCGCGCCTTCAACCCCGAGCGCGACGGAGCGCAGGCGCTCGCCCGCCACCGCGACGAGCTCGCCACGGCGCTCACCGGCGACCCCGAGACCATCACCCTGCACGCCGGCGACGCCCTGCTCTGGTCCGCCGGCCTCGTCCACACCGCCGTCGCCGGCACCGCGCTCGTCGCCCACCTCTGCCCCGTGCGCGTCCAGCCGGCCTGGTTCGCCTACCGCCCGGAGCGCGCCCGCCTCGCGGCGCACGAGGACGGCGCCGCCTGGATCGCCAGCCAGCACTACGACCTGCTCGACGCCGTCGCGCCCGAGGACGAGCCGCCCGCCGGCGTCGAAGCTGCGCCGGAGCTCGAGCGCGTCGAGGAGGCACTGCGCGAGCACGACGAGGACAATCCGCCCGCCCCGTCGCCCCCGCCCTCCGTCGCGGGCCGCCGCAGCGGCGGCCTGGTCGACTCCGTCCGCGGCCTGATGAACCGCCGCGGCCGCGGACGCTGACTACGGCTTCCGCCGCCCCCGCAGCCGCGGCTCCACCGCGCGCGGCGTCGTGA
>JAOPZG010000217.1 GCA_025964215.1 Conexibacter sp. | reverse complement strand
CGCGTCGGCCGCGGCATCCGCGTGGGTGTAGGTGAGCAGCGGCAGCACGAAGCACTCGGTGTCCCAGAACGCGTGGCCGTCGTAGCCGGAGCCGGTGAGGCCCTTGGCGGGGATCGCGCGGCGCTCGGCGCGGGCGCCGGCCTGCAGGACGTGGAAGAGCGCGAAGCGCGCCGCCTGCTGGAGCTCGGGGTCGCCGTCGACCTCGACGTCGGCGCCCTCCCAGAAGGCGTCGAGGTACTCCCGCTGCTCGGCGAGCAGGCCCTCCCAGCCGGTGTGGCGCGCCTCGGCGAGGCTGCCGCGCGCCTGGGCGCGCAGCGAGGGCAGCGCGCGCGAGCTCGACCACGAGTAGGACAGGAACTTGAGGACGCGCAGCGTGCCGCCTCCCGGCACGTCGGCCGCGACGATCACGCGACCCTCGTCGCCGCCGGCCTCGGCGCGCGTCTCGGTGCCCTCGGGGCCGTCGATGATGTGGTCCATCGTCGCGCACGTGTGGATCCCGCTGCGCTCGAGGCGGTGGCTGAGCGAGACGCGCAGGTCGTCGTGGTAGGCCTCCTCGCTCTTGAGCGGCTTGGCGAGCGACGCGGCCGCGCGCGGGTCCATGGCCTTGGTGTCGAGCTGGCCGTTCTCGTTGGCCACCAACTCGCTCTGGACGACGAGCCGCGCGCCGTCGCCGAGCGCTTCGACCTCGTAGAGGATCGCGGCCGCGCCGCGCTGGGTCAGGGAGACGAGGCGGGTCGAGGTGATCTTCACCTCGATGCCGGTCGGGGAGCGCCAGTGCACGGCACGGCGCAGGACGCCGGCGCGGAAGTCCAGGACGCGCTCGTGGTGGAGCAGCTCGCCGTAGCGGACGTCGAAGAGCTCGTCGTCCACGTGCAGGCGGATGAGCTTGCCGTCGGTGACGTTGACCACCGTCTCGCCCGCCTCGGGGTTGCCGTAGGCGCTCTCGGCGTAGGGCAGCGAGCGGATCTCGTGGAGGCCGTTGAGGTACGTGCCGGGCAGGCCGTAGGGCTCGCCCTCGTCGAGGTTGCCGCGCATCCCGATGTGGCCGTTGGAGAGCGCGAAGACCGACTCGGACTGCGCGAGCGTCTCGAGGTCCAGGCCCTCCTCGCGGAGCGCCCAGGGGTCCTCGGAGTAGTTGGGGTGGTCGATCACGACAGCAGCTCGTCGAGGTCCTGGACGACGACGGTGGCGCCGTGCTTGGCGAGCGCGTCCGCCTGCCCGACGCGGTCGACCCCGACGACCGCGCCGAACTTCCCGGCGCGCCCCGCCTCGACGCCGGCCAGCGCGTCCTCGAAGACCGCGGCGTGCGCGGGCTCGACGCCGAGCGCCTTCGCGCCGGCGAGGAACGTGTCCGGCGCGGGCTTGCCCTTGAGGCCGTCGTCGGCGACCGCGTGGCCGTCGACCACGTGGGCGAAGTCGTCGAGGATCCCGACGGACTTCAGCACGTCCTTGGCGTTGGCGCTCGAGGAGACGACGGCGAGCTTGAGGCCCGCGTCCTTCGCGGCCTTCAGGTACCGGAGCGAGCCGTCGTAGGCCTGCACGCCGTCCTTCTGGATGATCTTCAGGACGAGGTCGTTCTTGCGGTCGCCGAGCTCCTTGACGAGGTCGTCGGGCGCGTCGATCCCGCGCGACTTCAGGAAGCCGCGGACCCCGTCGGGCCGCGGCAGCCCGTCGACGTACTCGTCGTAGTCCTCGTGCGCGTCGAACGGCGTGTAGCCGTCCCCGTCGCGCTGTTTCAGGAAGGCGTCGAACATCTCCTTCCACGCCGCGGCGTGGACCTTCGCCGTCTGGGTCAGCACGCCGTCGAGGTCGAAGAGGCCAGCCTGGATGTCGTCCGGGAGTCCGAGCACGGGGTGCATGCTGTCACGTCGGAAGAACGACCTTTTCTTGAACGGTTCCAATCTGGGGTGCTACGGTGCCTCGCGTGGCCGCCGCCCCCTATCCGGATCTGATCCGGGCCGCCGGACTGCGCGTGACCGCCTCGCGGGTCGCGGTGCTCCAGGTGCTCGTGGAGGCCGACGACCATCCGCGCGTCGATCAGGTGATCGAGCGCGTCCGCGGCGCCGGCGTGGCGATCTCCACGCAGGCGGCGTACGACGTGTGCGAGGCGCTGCGGCGCGCCGCGCTCGCCCAGCGGATCGAGATCGCGGGCGGCCCCGCGCGCTACGAGGCGCGCGTGGGCGACAACCACCACCACCTCGCGTGCCGCGCCTGCGGCACGGTCGTCGACGTGGACTGCGCCGTCGGCGCGGCCCCGTGCCTGGAGCCCAGCGCGCTCCA
The DNA here is from genome assembly GCA_025964215.1 of Conexibacter sp. Classification (GTDB taxonomy): domain Bacteria; phylum Actinomycetota; class Thermoleophilia; order Solirubrobacterales; family Solirubrobacteraceae; genus Baekduia. The sequence continues at coordinate 433 of JAOPZG010000217.1, read as the reverse complement.
GGGCTTCGTCGTCGACCAGTCCGAGGTGACCCACTGGGGCCTGTGCTCCAGCTGCCAACAGGAACGACGAGAGGCCATCGCATGAGCGACGATCCGAAGAACACCCTGACGACCCGCAACGGGCACCCGATCGGCGACAACCAGAACACGCGCACGATCGGCGATCGTGGTCCCGCGACGCTCGAGAACTACCAGTTCATCGAGAAGATCGCGCACTTCGACCGCGAGCGCGTCCCGGAGCGCGTCGTCCACGCCCGCGGCGCCACGGCCTTCGGCGTCTTCGAGAGCTACGGCACGGTCGACGGCGAGCCGATCTCCAAGCTCACGCGGGCCAAGCTCTTCGAGCCCGCCGGCAAGCAGACCGAGGTCGCCGTCCGCTTCTCCACCGTCGCCGGTGGCCGCGACTCCTCCGAGGCCGTCCGCGACCCGCGCG
>JAOPZG010000196.1 GCA_025964215.1 Conexibacter sp. | reverse complement strand
CGCGTCGGCGACGTCGAGCGTGCCGCCGGCCAGCAGCGCGCGCTCGCGCATGCCCTGCACGCCGGTCCCTGCCGGCGCGCCGCGCACGCCGTCACCGTCGTCGCGGACCGACAGCACCAACATCTCGCCGACCGGCTCCGCGCCGACCACGACCTCCCGAGCCCGCGCGTGGCGCGCCACGTTGGTCAGCGCCTCCTGCGCCACGCGGTAGACCACCAACTCGGTCTCGGGCGCCAGCGCCGGCAGGTTCGGCGCGAGCTCCCGGCGCACCCGCAGCTGCGCCCGGTCGGCCAGCGTCGAGCCCAAGGCGACCAGCGCGCCGCGGAGCCCGAAGTCCTCCAGCGGCTCGGGCCGCAGCCCGTGCGTGATCTCGCGGACGCCGTCCGAGGCTGACCGCAGCGCCTCGCGCGCGTCGTCGAGGCGCCCCGCCTCGAGCTCCAGCGCGACGCCGGTCAGCGCCTGGCCGACCTCGTCGTGCAGCTCGCGCCCGATCCGCCCGCGCTCGGCCTCCTGCGCGGCGATCGCGCGCCGGGCGCTGTCGTGGCGCTCGGCGAGCAGCCGCTCGAGCATCGCGTCGTAGGCCCGGCCCAGCGTCGCGACCTCGACCATCCCGCTCCGCGGCCCGTGCGGCGGTGGCGGGCGCAGGAGGTCGGCCGAGGCCATCTCGGTCGCCAGCGCGCGCAGCGGCGCCAGTGCGCGGCGCATGAGCAGGACGTTGGCGACCAGCGCGGCCGCGATCCCGCAAGCCAGCAGCGCCGCCTCGCTGACGGTGATCCGCGGGCTGACCGTCGCGGGGGAGAGGGCGAGGATCAGCGCGCCCACGAAGACGACGAGGGCGTTGCCGGCGACCACGCGCTGCAAGAGCGTCATGCAGGACATGGTGCCGCGCCGGGCGCCCGCACGGGATGGGGAGCGCTCCCCATGGCCCATCGCCCCCGCCGCCGGGAGCATCGTCCCCATGACCGACCAGCCCCGCAAGACCATGCTCCACGACGCCTACGACCCCGAGGCCGAGGCCGCCGCGGCCCGCCGCGAGGAGCGGCAGGGCTGGCTCATGCTCATCGGCATCTTCGCCGCCGGCGGCGCGCTCGTGATCGTCGCCGCGTTCGCGACGTAGCCCGGATGGAAGACGGCACGATCCTGCTCGTCGTCGGGACGCTGCTGGCCGGCGGCATCGCGGTCTCGCAGCTCGGCGACCGCCTGCGCGTCCCCGGGCTGGTGCTCGTCATCGGCCTCGGGATGGCGCTCGGCTCCGACGGCCTCGGCCTGATCCACTTCGACGACTACGCGCTCGCCCGCACGATCGGGATCGTCGCGCTCGTCCTGATCCTCTTCGAGGGCGGCCTCGCCGCGGGCTTCCCGGAGATCCGCCCGGTGCTGAAGCCCGCGCTTGCGATGGCGCTGCTCGGCACGACGCTGACCGCGATCCTCGCCGGCCTCGCCGCCTCCTGGCTGCTCGACCTCAGCCTGCTCGAGGGCCTGCTGCTCGGCTCGATCCTCGCCGCCACCGACGGCGCGGCGATCTTCGCGATCCTGCGCGGCTCGCCGCTGCGCCGCCGCGTCGCCCGGACGCTCGAGGGCGAGGCCGGGCTCAACGACCCGGTCGCCGTCCTGCTCGTCCTCGGCTTCAGCGCGTGGATCACCACCGACGGCTACGGGATCGCCGACATGGCGCGCGAGTTCGTCGTCGAGCTCAGCGTCGGCGCGGTCGCCGGCCTCGTCGTCGGCGCCGCCGGCGTCTGGCTGCTCGAGCGCTTGCCGCTCACCACCGCCGGCCTCTACCCGGTCGCCTCGATGGCGATGGCCGGGATCGCCTACGGCGCCGGCGACGCGCTGCACGGCTCCGGCTTCCTCGCGGTCTACCTCGCGGGCCTCACGCTCGGCAGCGCCAAGCTCGCCGAGCGCGAGGCGATGGCGACCTTCCACGACGGCCTCGCCTGGGTCGCGCAGCTGGTGATGTTCTTGACGCTCGGCCTGCTCGTCTTCCCGGACGCGCTCTGGGACGTCGCGCTCCAGGGCACGGTGCTCGCGCTGATCGCCGCGGTCGTCGCCCGGCCGCTGGCGGTCCTCGTCGCCACGACCGGCATGGGCTTCGACCTGCGCGAGCGCGGAATCCTCGGCTGGGCCGGTCTGCGCGGCGCGGTGCCGGTGATCCTCGCGACCTTCCCGGTGCTCGAGGGCGTGCCGCGCAGCGAGGAGTTCTTCGCGATCGCGTTCTTCGCCGTGCTCGTCTCGACGGTCCTGCAGGGGACGACGTTCGAGTGGCTCGCCCGCCGCTGGAGGGTCATCTAGCCTCCAGCGCACATGGCGCCCCTGCGCATCGATCCCGTCGCCGAGGCACGTCGCCACTGGGAGGAGCGGTGGGGCGCCGAGCCGTCGCGGCCGATGGCGGCCGTGACCTCGATCATGCGCGCCCAGCAGGTGCTGATGGCGCGCCTGAACGAGCTGCTGCGCCCGCACGGGCTTACCTTCCCGCGCTTCGAGGCGCTGGTCCTGCTCTCCTACACCCGCAACGGCGAGCTGCCGATCGGCAAGCTCGGCGAGCGCCTCCAGGTCCACCGCACCTCGGCCTCCTCGATCGTCGCCGCGCTCGAGGACGACGGGCTGGTCACGCGCGTCCCGTCCGAGCGCGACGGCCGCGCGACGCTGGCGATCATCACGGAGGCCGGACGCGCCACCGCGCGCGCCGCGACCGCCGACCTCAACGCCGCGGACTTCGGCCTCGGCGCCCTCAGCGCCGGCGAGCAGGAGGGCCTCACGGGCGTCCTGCGCACGCTGCGTCTCGACGCCGGGGATTTCGTGCCGTAACATCTCGGCTCCACGGATATGAGGAAGTCCTCCTAAATGGCCACCCAGCAGTCGCCCGCCGTCCCCACCACCCACGAGGAGTGGCTCGCCGCCTACGGCGCCACCCCCGAGCGCGACGCCGAGTTCATCACGCTGTCGGGCGAGGAGGTCAACCCGCTCTACACGCAGGCCGACGTGGTCGAGCGCAGCGCCGAGGGCGTCGAGAACATCGGCCTGCCGGGCGGCTTCCCGTTCACCCGCGGCATCTACCCGTCGATGTACCGCGGCCGCCTCTGGACGATGCGCCAGTTCGCGGGCTTCGGCACCGCCGAGGAGACCAACGAGCGCTTCCACTACCTGCTCGACCACGGGCAGACGGGCCTGTCGACCGCGTTCGACATGCCCTCGCTCATGGGCCACGACTCCGACCACGCCAAGTCGCTGGGCGAGGTCGGGCGCGAGGGCGTCGCCGTCGACACCGCCGTGGACATGGCCGACCTCTTCAAGGGCATCGACCTCGGCGACGTGTCCGTGTCGATGACGATCAACGCGCCCGCGGCGATCATGCTGGCGTTCTACGTCGTGGCGGCCGAGGAGCAAGGCGTCCCGACCGAGCGCCTCGGCGGCACGATCCAGGCCGACATCCTCAAGGAGTACATCGCCCAGAAGGAGTGGTGCTTCCCGGTCGACCCGGCGATGCGCCTAATGGGCGACATGGTGCAGTGGTGCACCGAGACGATGCCGCGCTGGCACCCCGTCTCGATCTCCGGCTACCACATCCGCGAGGCCGGCTCCACCGCGCAGCAGGAGCTCGCGTTCACGCTCAAGGACGGCCTCACCTACGTCGAGCAGGCCATCGACCGCGGCCTCGACGTCGACGACTTCGCCCCCCGGCTCTCCTTCTTCTTCAACGCGCAGATCGACTTCTTCGAGGAGATCGCCAAGTACCGCGCCGCCCGCCGGATCTGGGCCCGCGAGCTCCGCGACACCTACGGCGCCAAGAGCCCCAAGTCGTGGCTGATGCGCTTCCACACGCAGACCGCCGGCGTCTCGCTCACCGCCCAGCAGCCGCTCAACAACATCACGCGGACCGCGATCGAGGCGCTCGCCGGCGTCCTCGGCGGCACGCAGTCGCTGCACACCAACTCCTACGACGAGGCGCTCGCGCTGCCGACCGAGGAGGCCGTGCGGATCGCGCTGCGCACCCAGCAGATCATCGCCCACGAGACCGGCGTGACCTCCACGGCCGACCCGCTCGGCGGCAGCTACTTCGTCGAGGCGCTGACCGACCGCATGGAGGAGGCGGCCTACGACTACTTCCGCCGCATCGACGAGCTCGGCGGGATGGTCGAGGCCGTCAAGCAGAACTTCTGCCAGCGCGAGATCGCCGACGCGTCCTACGAGCTCCAGGGCCGCATCGACCACGGCGACCGCGTCGTCGTCGGCGTCAACCGCTACACCGAGGGCGACGACTCCCACACGCCGCTGCTGCGCATCGACCCGGCGCTCGAGCGCAAGCAGGTCGACCGCGTCACGGCGGTCAAGGGCCGCCGCGACGGCGCCGCCGTGGAGCGCGCGCTGACCGCGCTCAAGGAGGCCGCGGCGCAGGAGCACGTCAACCTCATGCCGCCACTTCTGGACGCCGCGCGGGTTCACGCGACCGAAGGTGAGATCATCGGGGCCTTGCAGGAAGTGTTCGGCTCCTACACCGAGACCCCGGTGTTCTGAGCCACGGTCCCAAAACTCCCCGGAGGAACTCCGTCCCATGAAGAAGCTCATCGCCGCCGGCGCGGCCACCGTCGTGGCCGCCGGCGCCCTCGCGATCCCGGCCTTCGCGTCCACCAAGACCGTCCAGGTCAAGGACAACAAGTTCGTCGCGACCAAGATCACCGTGTCGAAGGGCACGACGGTCAAGTGGGTGTGGAAGGGCAAGGCCCCGCACGACGTCACCGTCACCAAGGGCCCGGTCAAGTTCAAGTCGTCGGTCAAGACGTCGGGCTCCTTCTCCAAGAAGCTGACGAAGAAGGGGACCTACAACCTCGTATGCACGATCCATGCCCCCGGCATGAAGATGACCATCACGGTCAAGTAGCCGCGTCGGCCTCGCCGTCGAGGTCGAGCTTGAGCTGCCCGCTGGGCCGGAGCCGCTTCGTCCGCGGCTCCGAGTCCGGCGCGCCGGCGCGCTTGTACACGGTCACGACGTCCCGGGGCGAGAGCGGCCCGGACGGCCGTCCGTCGCACCGGTCGATGGCCAGGCGGCCGAGCCGGACGCCGGCCACGACGGCATGGAAGCGCCCGGTCGCACCGCGCGCCAGGACCACGTCGCCCACCTCGATCTCCGCCATCGCCTGGTGGACCCTATCCGCCGGGAAGCGCGCTTCGGTCCCCGACCGCTACGATCCCGCGGCCTCCGGACCGCACCGCGCGGCCGGAAGGAGCCGACCATGTCTGCGAACGCCACCCAGCGCAAGATCCGCGTCGTCGTCGCCAAGCCCGGGCTTGACGGACACGACCGCGGAGCCAAGATCATCGCTCGCGCGCTGCGCGATGCGGGCATGGAGGTCATCTACACGGGGTTGCACCAGACCCCGGAGCAGATCGTGGAGACCGTGATCCAGGAGGACGCCGACGCCGTAGGGCTGTCGATCCTGTCTGGGGCCCACATGACGCTCGTGCCGCGCATCGTCAAGCTGCTCTCCGAGCAGGGCATCGACGACGTGCTCGTCACCGTCGGGGGGACCATCCCCACCGACGACATCGCGCCCCTGAAGGAGCTCGGCGTCGCCGAGGTCTTCACGCCGGGCGCGCCCACGCAGGCCATCATCGACTTCATCCGGTCGGCCGTCGAAGCCTCGCCGCGGCAAGGCGTCTGACGACGGCATGGGACCGGATGCATGTGCAGGAGCAGTTTGGTCACCGCGCCCGATTGACTCGTCAGTCAATGAAGCGGGTAGCATCCCGATCGTTCGTTCGCCAGAGGAGGCCCTGACACCGTGAAGATCGCCGTGTTGGTCAAGGAAGTCCCGGACGCCGCCGTCCAGAAGCGCATCGACCCGAGCTCGGGTTGTCTCGATCGCAGCGGTGAGAAGAACCTCAACCCGTATGACACGCATGCCATCGAGGCTGCGATGCAGATCAAGGAGGGCGGCGCCGTCGAGGTCGACGAGATCGTCGCCGTCACGATGGGCCCCGAGACGGCCGTGCGCGCGTTGCACAAGGCCGTCTCCCTGGGTGCCGATCGCTCCGTCCACCTGAGCGACCCGGCCCTGGCCGGCTCCGACGTGGCCGCCACCGGCTACGCGCTGGCCCAGGTGCTCAAGCGCGAGAGCCCCGACCTCGTCCTGCTCGGTCAGCAGTC
>JAOPZG010000172.1 GCA_025964215.1 Conexibacter sp. | reverse complement strand
CTCGACCGTGGCGGCGCTGCCCTCGCCGAGCACGACGCGCGCGGCCTCCTCGAGGACGCCGACGAAGCGCTGCTGCACCCACGCGCGGACCTCGGCGGGGGCGAGGACGACGATGCGCTCGCCGTCGATGCCGCCCCAGCGCAGCGGCGCGAGCCAGATGTCGTACGCGGACTCCGAGACCCGGTGTCGCAGCTCCGCCTGCAGGCGGGTCCAGATGGGGGCGGGGTCCGGCATCACGGCAGGGAGGAGCAGCTCCTTGAGAGCAGAGGCTCGAGCTTGGGCGAGGAGCCGTGCGGCGGGCTTCCGAGGGGAGCCTTCGCACCGGCGGAGGGGAAACGTAGCAGGGACACTTCGGACGATCCGGCACCGCCGCGGACCCCGCTCACGCGACGCCGCAAATGCCGTCAAAATCCCGATCCGCGCGCTCGCCGTGTCGTGTTGGCGGGTGTTAGCAGTTGGGGAGGACGATGTGGACGGGTCGCAAGGCAGGGGTCAGGTACACTGGCCCGCCGGTCGTACGACCTCCCCGACGGAGCACGAAACCTCATGAAGCGCACCTACCAGCCCAAGCGACGCAAGCGCGCCCGCGCGCACGGCTTCCGCAACCGCATGGCGACCAAGGCCGGTCGCGTCGTGCTCAAGCGCCGTCGCGACAAGGGTCGCAAGCGGCTGACCGTCTGACCGTGGACGCGCCCTCGCGCGCCGGCGGCAGCCTGAAGCGACCCAAGAAGGGTCGGCTGTCCCGTAGCGCTGAGTTCGAGCGCGTCTACCGACAGGGCCGGTCCATCGGGAACCGGCACCTGGTCCTCTACGTCTTCCCGCGCGGCACGGCGCCCGCGGCGAGCGGCGCCGCGCCGGCGCCGCAGGAGCTCTCGGCCGGTCCCCGGCTGGGGCTCTCGGTGTCGCGCAAGGTCGGCGGCGCCGTCGAGCGCAACCGCGTCAAGCGGCTGCTGCGCGAGGCGTTCGCGATCGAGGGTCAGCGCCTGGCGCCCGACAGCGACGCGGTGGTCGTCGCGCGCCCCGAGGCGCGCGAGCTTGCCGAGCGCGAGGGCCTCGAGGGCGTTCGCGCGGCCCTGGGGGAGCTCATCGGCCGCTCCCTCGGCGAGAAGCCGCCAGCCGCCGCACCGTCGCCGTCGTGAGCGGGATCGCGCGCCGCATCGCGGTCGCGCCGATCTTCGCCTACCAGCGCGTCATCTCGCCGCTCTTCCCGCGGCGCTGCAAGTACGAGCCGACCTGCTCGGCCTACGCCGCGCAGGCGATCGGCCGCTTCGGCATACTCCGGGGCCTGGTCCTGGCCGGCTGGCGACTGCTGCGCTGCAACCCTTGGAGCCACGGCGGCTACGACCCGGTCGAGGACCAGCGCCTCTTCCGTCCGCCGCCCTCCTCTCCCGCCGCCCGGCCCCCGCACGCCTGAGCTTATGGTCCCCATCACCGCCAACATCCTGCAGCCGCTGGTGGACGTCTTCGAGAGCGTCCTCAAGTTCTTCCACGACAGCTTCGGCGCCAGCTGGGGCCTGTCGATCATCCTGCTGACGATCGTCGTCCGCGCGCTGCTGCTGCCGCTGGCCGTCAAGCAGTTCCGCTCGATGCAGGCGCTGCAGCGGATCGCGCCGCACCTGAAGGTCCTCCAGGAGAAGTACAAGGACGACAAGCCGCGTCTCCAACAGGAGACGATGAAGTTCTACCAGGAGCACAAGGTCAACCCCTTCGCCTCCTGCTTGCCGCTGGTCGCCCAGCTGCCGGTGTTCCTGTCGCTCTTCTACATGCTGCGCAAGGACCTGCGGCACGACATCTGCCCGGACCTGAACGCCGCCGGCGTCTCGAACCCCGTGCCGTGCGGGCAGCGTCCCGCGTCGGAGTTCTGGTTCATCCACGACATCACCGACAAGGCGACCGGCACCGTGCTGATCGTGCTGCTGGTGCTCTACGTCGGGTCGCAGCTCGTGTCGTCGCTGCTGATGATGACCGCGACCGCGGACCAGAACCAGAAGATCATCATGCTGGTCCTGCCGTTCCTGTTCGTCGGCTTCGTCTTCCGCTTCCCGGCCGGCCTGATCATGTACTGGATCACGACGAACATCTGGACGATCGGGCAGCAGCAGTTCCTGCGGCGCGTGATCGGGAGCAAGGCGCCGGCCGCGCCACCCTTGCCGGGGTCGCCGGAAGCCGAGGCGGCCGCGGCGCTCGCTGTGCCATCCGACGGCGGAGGCGGAGGCGGGCTGTTCGCGCGCTTCGCCAACGCGGCGTCGGGCGGGGCCGGCGGTGGGAGCGGCAACGGCTCTGGTGGCAGTGGCGGCGCGAAGGCGGACGAGTCGCGCGTGACCAAGGCGCCGCCGCCGCCCCCGCGGCAGCGCAAGCGCAAGCGTTCGGGACGGAGGCGGTAGGACGATGGCGGAGGAGGAGCGGACGCAGGAAGAGATCTTCCGCGATTTCCTGGAGCACGTCGTCGAGGGCCTCGGGCTCGACGCGAAGGTCGAGATCGCCGGCAACGACGAGGCGCTCGTCGGCACCTTGCACGGCGAGGAGCTCGGGATCTTCATCGGCCGCCACGGCCAGACGATCGACGCCGTGCAGCACCTCGCGCAGCGGATCCTGCTCGCCGACCCGGAGGTCGAGCGCCGCCGGATCGTCGTCGACGCCGAGGGGTACCGCGCCCGCCGCCGCGAGGCACTCGAGAAGCAGGCCGACCAGGCCGCCATCGACAGCGAGAAGTTCGGCCGCCCCGTCGCCCTCGACGCGATGACCGCGAGCGAGCGCAAGCACGTCCACGAGTACCTCCGCGAGCGCGGCGGCGTGGACACCCACAGCGAGGGCGACGAGCCGGAGCGCCACCTCGTCGTGACCCCGCTGGGCCGCGGCGCGTAGCCGACCGTTTCATGTGAAACGTCCGCGCCCGTCTCTTCGAGGCGGGCGTTGTTCGTTCTGGGGCGCCGTTTCACGTGGAACGCTCGGGTCGGCGAGCCGGCCGCCCGCTGCGTCGGCGGTTTGCCTCGCCCGCCGCGCCCGTGGGCATCCGAGACGGCAAGCGGTCGGTATCGACCTGTCGAGCGCGACATGACAGCAATGCAGGACGCGCGGGGCGCCGCCAGCCGCTCGAGCGGTGACTCGGAGGGGCCGGTGGGCGAATCGGTCTTGTTCTTCGCCTTCTCCCTTACGGGACCGGATTCGCCCCGTCACCGCGGGGCCGACCAGCTTCACGAAGGTGGACCGCCGGCGGATTCGACGCGACGGGCGCAAGCGTGGGGTGGCGGCAGTGCCTCATGGCGTGTGGATCACGAAGGCTGGCGCCGAGCACTGGGGGTAGCGCTGTCCACGCGCCGACGGGTGTTTGACATGAAACGCTCGCCCTCGCGGGCGACGTCATCGCGCCGACCGCCTAGGCTGTCGGCCGTGGCCTACGTCGATGATCGTCTTGCCGAGCTGGCGCAGCGTTGGGCGCTGCCGGGCGCGGCTGTGGGGAAGTTGCTGACCATCCTCGACCTGGTGCAGGCCGAGCCGACGTCGATCACGACCGTGCGGGATCCCGAGCGGGGGGTCGACCTGCACATCTCCGATGCGCTCGCCGGGCTGTCCGTGCGGGCTCTCCGGGAAGCGGAGGCGATCGCGGACCTCGGCAGCGGCGGTGGGTTCCCGGGCCTGGCGCTCGCGGTCGCGCTCCCGCACGCCCGCGTCACGCTGGTCGAGAGCGTCGGGAAGAAGTGCAAGTTCCTGCAGCGCGCGGCTGACGCGGCGGGGCTGCCGAACGTCGACATCGTCAACGCTCGCGCCGAGGCGTGGGTCGGTGGGCTCAACTCCCAGGACGTCGTGACGGCGCGGGCGCTCGGGCCGCTCAACGTCATCGTCGAGTACGCGGCGCCGCTCCTGAAGGACGGAGGCTCGTTCGTCGCGTGGAAGGGGAAGCGGGATCCGTCCGCGGAGGCTGATGGAGTCTTCGCTGCGGAGGCCGTCGGCATGGACGCCACGGACCTCGTCCCCGTCGAGTCGATCGCCGGGGATCGGCACCTGTACGTCTACCTGAAGGTTCGGGAGACCCCTCCGCAGTTCCCGCGCCGCGAGGGAATGGCCCGCAAACGGCCACTTCAAGGCTCGATCAGAGCCTGAGAGAGATCGTTCGGCGGCGAATCCGGCCCGCCGTCCGACCGCGTGCGCCGCTACCGTGAGCCGCGAATGGGCACCGTGTACGCGATCGCGAACCAGAAGGGCGGGGTCGGCAAGACGACCACCGCCGTCAACGTCGCGGCGTGCATCGCCGAGGCCGGCTACGACACGCTCCTGGTCGACATCGACCCGCAGGCCAACGCCACCGTGGGCCTCGGCGTCGCCAAGGACCTCGTGCCCAACGTCTACGACGTCCTCTCCGGCGATGCGACCGCCGCCGACGCCCTGCAGCCGACCGCGATCGAGCGCCTCTTCGTCCTGCCGTCCTCGCCGGACCTCGCCGGCGCCAACGTCGAGCTCCCGCGCCGCCCCGGCTCCGAGCAGCTGCTGCGGGAGGCCCTCGCGCCCCTGCGCGAGCGCTTCGCCTTCATCATCCTCGACTGCCCGCCGTCGTTGGGCCCGCTGACCGTCAACGCGCTGGTCGCCGCCGACCGCGTGATCGTCCCGGTCCAGACCGAGTACTTCGCGCTCGAGGGGCTCGCCGGCCTGCTCGACACGCTGGCCCTGATCCAGCGCGAGCTCAACCCGCGCCTGACGATCGCCGGCATGCTGCTGACGATGCACGACGGCCGCACGCGCCTCGCGCGGGACGTCGAGCGCGAGGTCCGCGAGCACTTCCCGGACCTCGTCTTCGACACGGTCATCCCGCGCAACATCCGGATCAGCGAGGCGCCGAGCTACGGCCGCCCCGTCATCCACCACGACCCGCACTGCCTCGGCTCCGACGCGTACTTCGAGCTGGCCAAGGAGGTCGCGGCCCGTGGCTGAGCGCGGCATGGGCCGGGGCCTCGCCGCGATCCTCTCCGTCTCCACGCCCGAGGCCGAGGACGGCGCCGCCGAGCTGCGCGAGCTGGCCGTCGACCTCGTCAAGCCGAAGAAGGACCAGCCCCGCCGGCAGTTCGACGAGGCCGCGCTCCAGGCGCTGGCCGACTCGATCACCGAGCGCGGCGTCGTCCAGCCGATCCTCGTGCGCCCGCGCGCGGGCGGGACGTTCGAGCTCGTCGCCGGCGAGCGCCGCTGGCGCGCCGCCAAGCTCGCCGGGCTCGACCATGTGCCCGCGCTGGTGCAGGACCGCGACGA